>JAZQYS010000451.1:0-10376 GCA_045633645.1 Victivallaceae bacterium
TGATACCATATTTTCAACTGCCGTCATTGTCATTCAGGCGGCGGAAAAACGACATTGATCTGGAAACGCTGTTCATCTATCCTGAAAGGAGAAAAAATACCGTAACGGAAAAGGAACATTTTGCAGAAACTCCTGCTGCAAAAAACGCAGATTTCAAAGCAAGAAAGACAGAACCATTTCTGCCGCAAGAAGCAAGCCCTGTGCCGCTGACAGAAACCATTGTTCCGCTGACGGAAAACTCTGTCCCCCCGGCAGAAACTACTGTTCCGAAAACGGCGACTGCTGTTCCGCTGACGGAAAACTCTGTCCCGCTGACGGAAGAATATCGTCCTGCAGAATTTCCGGCAGGATACAGAAAACAGGAGTCTGAGTCCCGCAGCCCCGAGAAACACCGCTTTTCACGAACTGCTTTCCAAGAGGAGCTTGCATTTCATGGCACCAAGACAAAACAGACTGAGGAAAAATTTTCAGCAGAACCATCTTCACGCCCTTTGCAGGAAAATGCAGCGCCTGAAAAAAAGTCCGATGTACAATTAAGTGCGGCAATCAGCGCATTGACTGAGTGCGCCCGGGGGCAGCTGCGCTATTTGAAGAAAAATTACGATTTGCTGAAAACGCAGACCGAAGAACGTTATTTTAATTGAGAAAGGAGCAGGACATGCAGATACATCTTTCAGCCAACCGTACCAAAAGTGTCAACAGCAACGGCAAAGTAACTTCAGCCGTGCTGACCTGTCACACGACAGGTGCCGATCCTGAAAAATATACCGATGAAGAAGTCCTTGATGAGGTATTGAAATTTGTGCCTGAAAACCTCGGTGCCGCGCAACTGACAGAGGCTTCAATCGCAGAGTACCACGGTTCGGGCGTTTACGAAATTGAGGTCAATTACGAACAGAAAAGCTGGAAAAACCCGGTCAAACGTTCCCAGCGGCGTGCCAGGGACGAGAAATGGTTTCTCGCTGTCTCGCACGCAACGGAACATATTTTTATTGCAGAAAACAATCGTGTTTACGGAAAAGCTGATCCCAAAGTGGGTTTGATGATCGGCTGGAACGGTAAATCCGGTTCGGCAAGTCAGGTAACGGGAACAAATATTCTCGTTCCTGTCATACGGGAAAATTGTGTGCTGACACTGCCTTTGCGGGAATATAATCTCAAGTTCCGCAAAGTGCTGCTTCCTTTGCTCGGCTGTGTCAACTCCTGGAATTTTCACGGTTGGGAAAAGGGCGAAGTTCTTCTGTTGGGCGCAAGTACCGGAGCCCCTTACATCAATGATGATGAAGAGGAATTGATTGATGTGACAATGAAATTTGCCATCCGCCGCAACCGCAATGACCTGCTTGTCAACAACGTCACATTTTCAGCGCAGGGCTGGGACTTTGTCTGGCCGGTCGGAGATGAAAATATCTGTGTAAGTCAAGTTTATCCGACCGGCGATTTCAACGCATTGGGAATCGGCAGAAATGGATATTGACAGCGGTCTTTTTGTTCAGCAGGGAGACTCCTGGCAGCCTGAAACGGCCTCACGTCACAACGCCGTCAATGAAATGCTCGGTTTTCTGGGCAGTTCCGGCGGAGATTCGTGTGAACAGTTGCGGACAGAAAGTCCCGAGACCATCCGCGGACAGAACGGGAGCAAAACAACCATTCCGGCAGGCAGTTGTGTGACGCTTTATCCGCCGGACTTGAGTCAAAAGCGATTGTTTGCAGATACTTTTGTCATCAAACCCGGTGTTGCTGATCCCTGCGGTATAACACTGTCGGATTGTCCGCCCGGAGAAACTGTTGATGTTCAAATCAGCGGATTGGTTACGGTACAGAGGTCTACGCCGCTTCCGCCGGATGTGATGATTATTCCGGGGTATCCTTTTTACAATAAAACTCTTGTGAATATCAACTGTCCGGGGAATGATTTGTACCGCAACTATTTCAAGGTATCTGCTGTTGAGTTCAACGAAGAAGGCAGGATCTCAAAAGTCAGAATTTATGACGGGGGAAATCCGTCAAGTTCTTATGCCGGAATAACAGATATCGGAGACGTTTCCACCGGAGAGTTGGAGTATAACTTTATTACCGGAACAAAGATTTATATGCGTTTAAAAGTACATGAGACGGGTGGCTATCTTACGCACGAGTTTGAAATCAACAGCAACCCTCAGCACAGAGAACCATATATTCTGCTTGCGGAAATCGGTCCGAACGGTTCCGTTATCCAGCGTTGGACAGGCGGTCAGATTTTTTGGCGCGAGCGTTTTGTTATTCCGTTCGGCAGGAGACAGTAAAAATGAGTCAATGGCAGAATTACGGTTTTCCGGATTTGTCCGGAGTACATTTCCAAATCGCGCTGCAAGGTTTGACCTGTGCTGTTATGGAACGGGCGCAGGCGTTGGGCGTTGCAGAGTACTATATTGCTGATGAACTTTTGAATTTTTACGAAAATAAAAACATGTATTGTTGTCCGATTTGCGATATAGTCAACAATATTGATGGCGTTTTCTCTTCACTGTACCATTATGTTTTACCGGATGGTTCCGTCTTTTCTCTTGAAAATGCAGCAGCGTATCTGAAAGAGGATTTGATTAAGATAAATAATCGGACAGAGGGCTCATGGTCTTACGCAGATTCAGCATTAAAATACGAGTGGTGCATGCAGCGTTACCGTTTCATCAATCTGGCATGGAAAACCGATTATTCAATGCAGATTGTCAATTCCATATATGAAAAAAGTTCCGGTTCCGGCGAGACTTATTCCAAGGCCGTAAGTGAACTTGAACGTACAGAATACGACAACGGTTTTTACAGTTGGTTTGAAATGGAACTGATTACGGAGCGGAGCAAAGATTCCTGGAACGTTACCCGTCATTTGCTGATTCCCGACCGGGTGAAATACAATCTGTCAGCGCCGGGGTTGGTGTGTCTGGAAATCATCCCCCGTATGACACGGGAACTCCACGGTGACATAAACATTCCGGAAAACGCACTTGAATTTTCATATAAGCGTGATAATACGTTTTGCCGGTGGCAGGCAGATGACTTCGGCTGCGGATTGAAATTCAATACCCCGCAGATGTTTTTCTCGCAGCATATTCCGGCAGGAACCATTCCGGGGTCTGAGGTGAAGTTGACCGGTTTGTACAAGCACTTGTCATCTCTCGGGAAAGCTGCCTCATTTCCTGTCCCGCAATCAGGATATGATTACAGCACGTTTGTCCGGGGATTTTCTGCCGAACTATCCAGTTTTTGTGATTTCAGAAATTATTTTAATTTTTATGATCCGCCTGAAATGCAAAAAACGGTTATTGTATAATTTTTTATTTGAAGAGGAACTTAAATGAATCAGATAAATGCTATTTTAAAGTGTGACGCCAATGGCGTTCAGCTCTCAGATCAATACGGAGGCAAAGTCAAACAAGCTCCGGAACTGGTGATCGGTTCTGAAGCGGAACTGCTTCTGGATTTGAGAAAAACAACAGAAAATGCCGTGGAACTTCAGGCTCTTGACGGCGATATTTTTTCAAATTGCGAACAGTATTTTTTTGCAATCGACAAAGATTTCAATTCTGCAACGCCTCCGTTATTTCTTAAAACCGGAGGAATTGAAGCACTTGTTTCAAGCGGGAAAACTGCGTTAAAGGTGTCCATACCGAATTTTGCTTCAGAAACTCTTTCTGCGGCTCTCGGAACGGCACGCAGCAGTGAATTTGTCTGTGAAATTGCGGGACTCAATGAGAATGGTACAGCTTGTTTTTCTCTGCTTTTTCCCATTACGGTCCGGAACAGGTTGTATTCAGGCAGCGATGATGTTCCCGAAAGCGTGGCGTCGGATCCGGCATACCTTACTTCTGCCGAAGTCCGGGCCGTCATTGCAGGTGAAGCCCATGCCGAGGCTCTGAAAACAGCCCCCGTGATCAATGACGACGGTTTCTGGCAGGTGGGAGAACTTGATACAGGTATTCCCGCCCGCGGACCGCAAGGCGAAAAGGGTGAACAAGGCGAACAGGGAATTCAGGGAATTCAGGGCGAAAAAGGCGACCGGGGCGAAGCCTTCAAGATTGACGCTTCCGGTACGCTTGCTGAACGCTCTCTGTACGATAATGAAGTCAGGAACTTTTCTTTTCTTGCCACTGATAACGGCAGCGTGTATGTCAAGAAAAGTGATTCTTCCGGCGACTGGTCTGAACCTGTTCCATTCAAAGGAGAACCCGGATATACGCCTGTTAAGGGTACGGATTACTGGACTGAAGAGGACAAGGCAGAAATCAAAAGTTATGTGGATGAAGCAATTTTAAACGGAGCGTGGTAATATGAGCGTAAACGAAAAGATGACTATTCTGGCAGATGCCGTCCGTGCTAAAAGCGGAGCAACGGGAAAGCTTTCTATTGACGGCATGACAAGCGCAGTAAAATCTATTACGGTCGGCAGCGGAATCAATACCTCCGATGCCACAGCAGTTTCTTCTGATATTTTAAGCGGTAAAACTGCGTATATGAATGGACAGAAAATTACCGGAACTATGCGCAATTGCGGCGATTTTCAAAAAGAACTTACCCCCGCAGATTATTACGCCAGCGGTGGTTCAGGCTATTACAGTCTTGTCAACATACAGATTGACACTTCTGTCCGGAGAACCTTCACACCTTCCAAAGAAAAACAGGAGTACAAAGGGACGGTGGAAGGAAAGTTTTTGACTGACGTTACTGTTGAGCCGATTCCTGACGAATACATCAGCACAGAGGATGCGACAGCAAGTGCTTCTGATATTTCTGCCGGAGTGACCGCCTATGTTAAAGGCGAGCTTGTTACAGGTACGCTTGAAGACGTAACAGCGGTACTTGACGGAAACACCGTCACCGTCCCGGCAGGGCGTATCCGTGAAGAGCAGACCCTGACTGTTGCTCCGGGAAGTGTCACTGTTAACAGAGATACTGTAACCGTTACCGAAGGGTATGTGAACGAAGAAACTTTGACCGTTCCCGCCGGTTCTGTTTCTCTTGATAAAGATACAATAACGGTTGCTGAGGGGTACGTTGAAGAACAGACCTTGACCGTCCCTGCCGGAAGCGTTGTTATTAGCAAAAATATCAACAAAGTCATTGTAACAGAGGGATACGTCCCATCTCAGGAACTTGACCTGCCGGGTGGATTTCAACTTGTAAAAGTCACAAATTATCATCCGGCACGTGATGGCTTTACAGCTCCCGGAACTGTGACGTTTTCCGGACTTGGTACAGTTGAAAGCGAGTGGGGCGGCGATCCTGCGGATTTCTCTGATGTCAACGGTGAATACGTTGTTACAGAAGATACCAAATATAAAAAAGGTCTTGCCCGTGTCTATAAACAGCGAGGTGGCAAATACTACCTCTGCGGATATGACCCGTCCGGCATGGATTGGGCTGAGTACAGCGCACATTGGTATGTCTCTGAGACCGTCGGTGGTTACGGATGGTCGGCAAAGATGAGTTGCTATAGCTCTGCGGAAATTCCAAATGGTACTGTCAACTGGTCAAATGATAACATCGGGGAGTTTTCCGTCACAACAACAATAACTAATGAAACGATATCCTCTCTTACCGAAACCTCTCTGGCACAATCCGTCACGGCGTTTGACCCTGAGACGGCTGAATGGACCGAGGGCGATGCTGTCGATATTTCATCGTATTCCATAACGCCGCAGACCAATGGTATTTACTTTGCTCAGGGTGGTAAACTCATCGGTCAGCCCATTGACCGAGAACTTCATATCCCCGAAGACGGACTTGTCCGCCGTTTCAAAGCCGTTGACGGACACTTCGTTGACGCTATCTGGGGAACTGAGATGATGCCGACAGGAGATATCTCCTATGACGAATTGGGTTTTCACGGAAACAATGCTGCGCCGATGGCTGTGAAATCAGGCAGTTATTTGAGTGCGAATAATACACTCGGCACAATGTACGCTTTAACAATGAACTCTTTTGTCAAACCGTATTATGGGGATGCAAGGATTTTCTCTTTTGAAAATGGAGATGATAATTATATCGGCTTTACAACTACTGGTTTCCACATTCTGCCAGCGGTTTCTGGAAATTGGATGAACGCCGGTTCTCTGTCTTTCGGCAAGTGGAACATGCAGACGCTCACACTTTACCAGAACGAAAACAATAAAAACGAATTTTCGGTGCGTTACTATGTCAACGGTAAATTTGTAGCTGAGATGACACGGGAAAACCTGTCAGTCGATCCCGGTACACTCATGGGCGGAAGTCTGATTAAAGTCGGATATGGCGGAAATTTCATCGGTCAGATTGACGAAGCCTGCGTTTGGAATAGAATCCTGACTGATGAAGAAATTGCAGACATGGCAAAAGGCTTGGAGGGCTTTGATTGGGATATTCCTGTGAAACCTTATGAGCAGAAACAGCCTGTCTTTTATGCTCCGTTGAGCGATGCTTCAAGATACTGTCCGTCAGGTCAGCCCATTTACCTGAACAGCCTCGGTGATATGACAGATTTAGCGAGCAGCGGGTATTTCCATGACGGTGCTTTTTGGAACTATAAAATAAATGAAAACGGCAGTACCAGCGCAACTAACATACACTGCGAACGAAACTACCCCAAGTTGTATACGTCGGGAAGTTTCACAGTTTGTGTCGAGGTATATATTGTTGAACGTACCTCAGACATAAACTGGGAGAATTATGACCGCAAGCATTGTGTCGTAGGCACTCCTCATTACTATACCGACGGCATAATGGTATGCAGTAACAAAGGCTCCGACGATCTTTTTATGAGGTTCAAAACAATTGACGGTGGTTCTGTTCCTTACAAAAAATGGACAACGTTGATTGCCCGATCTAACGCAGGAACAGTGGACTTGTTTGCGGGTGGAGTGCGTGGCGGACAGGGCACTGTAACAGAGAGTGCCCCGCTTGCTTACGAATATGTTTTAGCACCGGATATTGCATATCTCCGTTGTGCTATCCGCAATATCCGCATGTACAATCGTGCGATTACGGATGAGGAAGTTGCAGAGTTGTCCGGAATACCGAAAGAGGAAGAGACTGAATAATGCTTAAAGTTGCTGTTCATAATGAAGATGAGATGGGTAATGTCTATACTCTGCTTGAAGACGTGACTGTTGTCTGGCAGGGACACACGCTCATCATCCCCGCGGGATTCAAAAGCGACGGGGCAAGCGTCCCGCGCTTTTTCTGGCGGAGCGTCTTTCCGCCCGGCGACAGTCGGGCGCTGCGTGCGTCAATTACCCATGATTACGTCTACCGCACACATCCCGAAGGCTGGTCGCGTAAGATGGCAGATGATATGTTCTATGATCTTCTGCGCGAAAACGGTGTCGGGTGGCTCAACGCTCAATCAGCCTATTGGGGCGTACGTCTTTTCGGAGGGTCGTCATGGAACGCATAACCTCAGACTGGTTCTTTAAAGGTATTCTTGCAATTCTGCTCGGCGTTATCGGCTTTTTCCTTATGCAAACTTTTGCAACAATCAAAAGTCTGGAAAAAGATATCATCACAATCCGTGAAAAGATGTCCGCTCTGGAAGCAACCAAACTTACCCGCAAGGATATTATGGAAATGATCGCTGATTACCATGAAAATCATCCCTGCGCCAAATACATTGATTTCAAAAAGGAGAAAAAGAAAAAAGATGAAGAGTATCAATAATTGGGAAGTGGTTTATTTCTTCCTTATCCTGATTGCAATGGCTCTGCTGCTTGCCGGCTGCAGTCACAACATCCACGTCAAGGGGTGGGGCTTTGCCTCCCCCTACGGCGCAGTCGGCTGCGGGACTTTCAGTTGTGTCAAAGACAATACAACTGTTGAAGTCTCCGAAAAAAACAAAGATATCGAAAGCAAAAGCAAGTTTGCTGTCGGTGATCAGACAACGGGGTATGATGTCACAGCTCTGAAATCCGGCGGACAACGATACCAATCCACTCCAGATCAGCCGGAGAAAAAGAGATGATTTTCCCTTCGGGATTGTCGCTTGTCAGCAATAAATGTCCTTCGCCGCGGTGAAATCTCTTGCAGACAACATTTTCAGGAAACCGGTTGTTTTCAACGAATTTTGCGACAACGATTTTGTTGTTCGGCACTTCGTCAAGAGAAAGGACCGGTTCCACAAGAATAATATCATTGTCAGAAAGTTTTGGTTCCATTGAAATACCGCAGACTCTGAATGCAAGCGTATCTTTTCTGCCGCCGATGGGGACAGGAACGGTATCGGTATATTCCGGATTCCACTTTCTGCAAAGAGTATTGTCGCCTGCTGCCAACTGCGCAAGAGAACTGGCAGCGTTTGCCCAATCCACAATGGGAATCGGACGCACCAGTTGACCGCCGCTGCGGAAAAATCCGAAAGGCAGGAGCATATCTCTTTCGGCAGGCGTAAGAGGCGCTTGCGCCGGATCAAGTTCAAGTGTATTGAAAATAAGCGACAGCATATCGGGAAACCAGTTAATCTCTCCGGCGAGCAGCCGCGTAACTGTGTTGACTGAATCGTAACCCGAAAGGCGTGTCAGTTCTCCCGGAGTGGTGATACCGTACTTCATCATGCCGTCTTTGATGAACTCCCGCAGTTCCGGCGTATTGCTGATGGTTTCCGCCGTATTTGCCGGAGGAGTCTGCAATTCCAGGAATCTTGCAAGTTTTTCCCAGTTGGCATCGCTGATGGACTTGACCCGTCCGGAAAGATAACGTGAAATATTGGCAGCATCTATACCGCAGCGGCGGGCAAATTCTCCGGCGCCTCCGGCCCGTTCTGCGGCAAGGCGCAGACTTTCACGCAAGGTGGCTGTATTTTTCATAACGGCAATTCCTCTGTTGAATTTTGTTTCAATGTTAATTTAACACGTTTTATGCACACTTGCAAGTTTTTTTTGAAAAAAGTTGATTTTTCGACTTGAGAAATTGCACGCATGCAATTATATTGTATTTCGTAAACTCCCCGAGTGCGACTTAAAATAAGGGGGAGATGGTTTTTTTTGCTCTTTTTCTTGCACACGTGCAACGAAAATAAATAATTCAAGGAGTTTTTCATGCAACAAATTAAAGATCCGATGATTTCGTGCAACGGCAGTATTTATTCTCTTTCGGGATTGAAATTGCTTTTAAAAGAGGTGACGAAGGACGTTTCAGGTGGAAAGAGAAAAATTTCAGAAAGGAAAAAGAAAAATGGGAAAGTTTGAAAGTACGATTCTTCCGCAGCTGGAAAAAATCCGTGCAAGAATTGAAAGCGGTATCTCCTGTGCGGCTCTTGCCCGTGAACTGGGAATCTCTCCATCAACGCTCAACCGCTGCCGGAAACAGCATCCGGAGTTCGGAGAACTTTTTGCAGATGCTGAATCCGCCCGGGATGATCTGGTTGAAGAGGCCCTGCTCAAGCGGGCAACCGGTTACGAAAACAGTGACGGTAAAGAAATTCCGCCCGATGTCCGCGCCGCCGTATTCTGGCTTAAAAACCGCCGTCCCGAAGACTGGCAAGACCGCCGAGAGATCGCCCTTGCTGAACCTGTCAGGATAGAATTAAAACCCGAAGAAAAAGATTTGTAACAAAATGAAAGAAAGAATGAATGCAATGCTCTTCACCCGCTGTCATCCGGAGTACAGCAAAAGTGAACGCATCTGGCGCCGCAGTGCCGCCGCCTATTCCGGAGGTGCTGAATACATTGAAGAGGCTCTGATCCGGCACGTTTCAGAAATCGATATTGAGTTTGAAGAACGCCGCCGCCGCGCCTATTACTTCAACTATCCCCGCGCAATCGCCCGCAGGATCACCCAGTATGTTCTGGCACACGATCCGCAGCGCAGCGGCGGAGATCCGGAGCTGATTGAAGATTTCAGCCGCACCGGATTGCGGGTCAATGAAGTTATGCGGCAGCTTTCCACGCTGCTCAATGTCTACGGCAGAACCTGGCTGATGGTGGAGTCCCCGAACTTTTGCGGAAAAGTCAATCTGGAACGCGCCCGGCGTGAACGTCTGCGTCCCTACTGCCGTGCATTGTCTCCTTTGCATGTGACCGACTGGGCATACGGAGATGACGGCAGACTGTTGTGGGTCCTGCTCAAAGAAAATGTGTTTGACAACAAAGATCCCTTTTCCATGCCCCGGCGTTACAGCCGCAGGCGTCTGATTGAAAGAGACAGGTGGCGTCTGTTTGAATCCTCCACCTCCGGTATTGCTGAAATTGCCGGCGGTGTCAACCCGGCGGGCTGTGTGCCGCTGATTGAAATCACGGAACCAGACGGTTTCGGACTGGAGGCAAGGCACTGGTTTGAAGATGTTGTCCGTATCAGCGAAGCAATCCTCAATAATGAGTCCGAAGCGCAGATGAATGTTGTCAAACAGATGTTCGGTATGCTGGTGGTTTCTG
>JAZQYS010000452.1:0-3650 GCA_045633645.1 Victivallaceae bacterium
TGTCCGCCGTAGCCTTGTGCAAAGGCGGAAACCCTTTTCAAGAAAAGCGAGGTATTTTATAAAGTAAGAATAGTACCCTATTGGTAATTATCTGCCTGAATAGGGAACAGAGTTGTTTTCACAATGGAATAAGGAAGAAACAAAATGAAACATGATCTTGCAGTTATTTCCGGTCTTTTCCGGATACCCGGGTTGTTCATTGCTGCGGAACCCTACGGAACGGGTCACATCAATGACACCTATAAAGTCACGTTCAACCAGAGCGGTACGCTTGTCAATTACATTTTTCAGAGAATCAATCACAATGTGTTCAAACAGCCCGCAGCTGTGATGGAAAACATGTCAAGAGTCTGTACCCATCTGGGAAAAATCAGCCGTTCCCGCGGCGATGCGCGCGGCGCGATCAATCTGATGACTGCCCAAACGGGAGAAGCTTATGCCAACGACGCCGAAGGCAACTTCTGGCGCGCCTACTGTTTTATTGAAAACGCCCGCACTTTTGACGTGATTGAATCCGCTTCACAGGCGCACCTTGCAGCGCAGGCTTTCGGACGTTTTCAGTGCGAACTGGTGGATATCCCCGGCGGCAGACTCAATGACACGATTCCCAACTTCCACAACACCCCCTGGCGCATTGAAAATCTGGAAAAAGCCATCGCTGAAGATAAAATGGGACGTTTGAAAGATGTCCGCAAAGAGGTGAACTTCATTCTTGAACGCAAAGAGGAATGCGGTCTTCTGCTTGACCTCAATGCCAAAGGAGAAATCCCGGAACGCATCACCCACAACGACACGAAACTCAACAACGTTCTGCTTGACAGCGAAACAGGAAAAGCCGTCTGTGTCATCGACCTTGATACCGTCATGCCCGGACTGGTCCACAATGACTTCGGTGATATGATCCGCACCAGCACCAGTCCCGCCCTTGAGGATGAAAAAGATCTGTCAAAGGTCTATATGCAGTTTGAAATGTTTGAAGCACTTCTGCGCGGCTATCTTGATACGGCGGCGGGCTTCCTGACTCCGGCTGAAAAACACTACCTGCCCTTCAGCGGCAAACTCATCACCCTTGAAATCGGAACCCGTTTTCTCACCGATTATCTGGAAGGCGACGTCTACTTCAAGGTCCACAGAGAGGGACACAACCTCGACCGCTGCCGCACCCAGATCAAACTGGTGCAGTCCATTGAGGAACAGTACAGCGACATGATGAAACTTCTTGAAACTCTTTAATTTCCCGATAAGGGTGGATGGTTCTTGGGGAAAGGGAAAACTTCTTTTCACGAGAAAAGGGCCGAAACGTCGGCTTGGGTATATTTTCTTCCCCCTTGTCCGCCGTAGCCTTGTGCAAAGGCGAAAACCCTTTTCAAGAAAAGCGGAGTACTTTATAAAGTAAAGACAATATCCGGTGGTAATTATTTACTTATATAGAAAAAAATAAAGGAAAAATTTTATGCGTATTCTCGTTACCGGCGGAGCCGGATTCATCGGCAGCCATCTGGTTGAGTATTTTCAGGGCAAAGCGGAAATCCGCGTGCTGGACAGTTTGAGAACCGGTTATCTCAAAAATCTCGACGGTTTTGATGTGGAGTTCATCAAGGGCGATATCCGCGACCGCGAAGTTGTCCGCAAGGCGATGGAAGGCGTTGATTACGTTTTCCATTTTGCCGCGCTTATCAGCGTTCCCGAATCCATGGAAAAAATCCAGGAGTGCGTGGATATCAACGTCAACGGACTTCTTGTCGTGCTTGAAGAAGCCGCTGCCGCCGGTGTCAAAAAACTCTGTTTCAGCACCAGTGCCGCCATCTACGGCGACAATCCTGAAGTTCCCAAGCGTGAAACGATGTATCCCGAACCCAAGAGTCCCTACGCCATCACCAAACTGGACGGCGAATACTACTGCGATATGTTCACCAAGACCGGCAGACTTCAGACGGCATGTCTGCGTTACTTCAACGTTTTCGGACCCCGTCAGGATCCCAAGAGTGCTTATGCCGCCGCCGTTCCGATTTTCACCGCCAAAGCCGTTGCAGGCGAACCTCTGACCATCTACGGCGATGGAGAACAGACCCGCGATTTTATCTACGTTAAAGATATCGTTGCCGCCAACGTCTTTATGGCAATGAATGATTTCACGGGCGTTTACAATATCGCCTACGGCAAGCGCATCACCATCAACGATCTGGTCAAACTCATCAAGAATGTGACCAACTCCGATTCCGAAATCGTACATCTGCCGGAACGTGCGGGAGATGTGAAACACTCCATGGCAGCGGTTGACAAACTCAACACAACCGGATTCAAGCCAAGTTACGATTTTGACAGCGGCATGAAAGCCACGGTTGAGTTCTTCCAGTCCCAAAAGAAGTGATCAAACGTTTTCACACCATCATCTGCGGTTCAGGACCGGCGGGACTTGCCGCCGCCTGCGCCTCCATTCAGGCGGGCAGAAGAACATTGCTGTTGGAAAAAAATCCGGAAGCGGGAAAAAAACTTCTCGCTTCCGGCAGCGGCAAATGCAATTTTTCAAATACGCTCCCTGAAGATGTTTTCATGTCCTCATTCGGCAGAAACGGCAGATTTATGACCGATGCCCTGCGCCTTTTCGGCAGAGATCAACTGCTGGAATATCTGCACAGGCAAAAGGTCGCACATACAATCGTTGATGATTTGTATTACTTTCCCGCATCACTTAAAGCCGGTGATATCCGCGATGCGTTTCTGCGCCCTGCCCTTGCAGGCGGATTGATTTTCAAATCCGGCACAGCGGCAAAACATCTGCACATATCAGAAAACTGTATAACCGGCGTTGAACTTGCCGACGGTACTCTTCTTGAATGTCAGAAAGTCGTTCTTGCCACGGGAACCAATGCCATGCCTCAACTGGGCGCAAGTTCAAGCGGACTTTTTCTTGCTCAGGAATCAGGACACAAAATCACGCCGCTTCTGCCTGCCATGGCTCCCTTATTTCTTGCAGAAAACTGGGCAAAAGAGTTAAGCGGCATATCCCTGCCGGATGCAGAACTGTCCCTTTCCTGCGGCAGTACTGCACAAAAAAGCCGCGGAACTTTGCTTTTCACCCATGACGGACTTTCGGGCATGGCGGCATTGAATTTATCAAATACGGCTTACAGAATGTGGTCATCAAAGCCGCAGAGATTAAAAATCTCCCTCAATTTTTCCGCCCAAAAAACACAGGCTGACTACGCTCAATTATTAGCGCAATTTGCCAAAGAAGCATCTGACAAACTGGTCAAAACCTCTCTTTCAGGACTTTTTCCCAAAGCCCTTGCAACAAAAATATGCGAAATCTCAGGCGTTGAAAACCGCAAGACCGGCGACTTGAAAGCCTCTGAAAAAGAGCTGCTCTGCCGCAATCTTTGCGCTATGCCGCTTTCAATTGAAAAATTATCTCCGCCCGAAAAAGCAATGGCAATGTCCGGAGGAGTTTCTCTCAAAGAAATCAATCCTGCCACCATGGGCAGCCGCCTGGTCAAGGGACTTTTCTTCGCAGGCGAAATCACCGATTTAACCGGTCCCTGCGGCGGATTCAATATCCAATACGCCTTATCTTCAGGCTATCTCGCCGGAACAAGCTCCCAAAATTAACGCTGAATCGGGGAGAGGAGAAAAAACTTTTTTCACGTGAA
>JAZQYS010000453.1:0-4217 GCA_045633645.1 Victivallaceae bacterium
GTTTGATCGAAAAGGGATTCTGCAATCAAAAGCATAAACGGCAGCAACACCCAACCGGAAAAACGAAGAAACCGGAGTAGCAGTTTTTTCAAAAACGCTTTTTGTTTGTCAGAGAGTTTCATTTATCGTCCTCCGCTTTTATTGCTTTTGCTTTTTTGGAAGTGCCGTTACCGATACCCAAGAATCATCAATTATATTATATCACAGTCTGGTCGTCATTACAAGCAAAGTAAAAAGAAAAGTCTATAGAAAGCTGATTTTACGATTTGAATTTTATTGTTTGCAGTATTACTTTATGGCATAGAAAAAATTATGATTGCGGACACTAACGGACTAAAGAACGGACAGCAACGGACGTATACTGACATGAAAAACAATGGACACCTTTTATTTCAAAGCGGTGGATACAGAACGTTGAAATCTTTTCAACTGGCGCAGCTCTGCTTTGATATCACAGTAAGGTTTGTTGAACTGTACATTCCCAAAAATTCCAGAACTGTTGACCAAATGGTACAGGCGGCAAGATCAGGTGTTCAGAATATCGCCGAAGGTTCGGTTGCATCGGCAACCAGTAAACGTACCGAATTGAAGTTGACCAATGTTGCAAGAGCTTCTCTTGAAGAATTACGCCTTGATTATGAAGATTATCTGCGGCAACATACAGCTCCGCTTTGGAGCAAAGAACATCCGTTGACACAAGAGTTTATCAGCTGCCGCGTAAGTACGATGGCAGATTTCAGAACTTTTGTGCAAAACGCAAAACAGCATCCATCAATGTCCGTAGAAGTCCGTACTTGTCCGTTACAGTCCGTTATCGTTGCCAATGCGGTATTGTTGCTGCTCAATGTAACTTGTCATTTTCTTGACCGCCAGCTTGCCCGTCTGTCTGCCGATTTTGAAAACGAAGGGGGCTTTTCTGAACGGATGTATCAGCAACGTCTGAAGAAAAGGAAAAATGATGAGTAATAAAACTTACGCAAAACGTCATGCCATACTGCCCCGCAAAGGAGATAACGCGGTGGTGTTCCGCCGTGGACCGTCTTCGTGTGTTGCGGTCAAATGTCAATCCTGTGGAAAAGTTTATCAACGAAAAAGTTATTGAAATTTGAAGCCTTGACTGCGCCGTGTTGAAAGGATGTTTCCGGGAACTTGGACACGATTTTACAGACTCTCTCTGACTTAATACAGATAGAGATTCGGACAAATCCTGACGTCCGTAATAGTCTGTTAGAGTCCGTAACAGTCCGTTATGCATTTCCAATCATGCACTGTAATCCGGTTTTTGATTTATCGCGACTGTCGGGTATCTTGACCGAAAAATAAATCCTTGGATTGAAAACTGCAGAGAATGAGAATATATTAAAACATTACAACAAAATACCAATTCTGTGGAGTTTGATTTATGTTTTATGATTTGAATGAAAAACAACAGTCCTGGGCGGACTTTGTCTTTGACTCTTTGACGATGGAAGAAAAAGTCGCACAATTACTGCACCCGAATTTCAGCGGACAGTCTGAAAGCGATTTGCAGGAGTTGTTCCAAAAAGTTCCCATCGGCAGCTTTTTTACCGGAACCAGCGATTTTGAGATCATGCGTAAACGGCATGAAATCATTCAGAAAAGTTCCAAAGTGCCTGTTCTGATTTCCGCTGATATGGAAAACGGAACAAATATGATCAAAGATAAAAGTATCCTTTTTCCGACGCAAATGGGGTTGGGGGCTTGTAATAATCCTGAATACGCTTATATGATGGGG
The DNA here is from genome assembly GCA_045633645.1 of Victivallaceae bacterium. Classification (GTDB taxonomy): domain Bacteria; phylum Verrucomicrobiota; class Lentisphaeria; order Victivallales; family Victivallaceae; genus UBA1784. The sequence continues at coordinate 1,757 of JAZQYS010000453.1, forward strand.
AAAATAACCGCCCGCCTGAGCCGTTACGCCGGTGTGCATTGGACTTTTTCTCCTGTTGCAGATTTGAATTTGAATCCGAAAAATCCGATTACAAATTCCCGTTCTCTCGGAGATAAAAAATCCGCCGTTATTCCGCTTTTGAAAGAAATTATCCGCGGACTTCAGGAAGATCAGCTGATGGCGGCAACCTGTAAGCATTTTCCCGGTGACGGCGTTGATGACCGCGATCAGCATATGCTCGTTTCTGTCAACAGTCTGCCGGTGGAACAGTGGGAAAAACTTTACGGAGAAGTCTGGAAAAGTGTGATTTCTGCCGGAACAAAAGCCATTATGTCCGGACACATTTCATTCCCCGATTATCAGGGAATGAGACATGATCCTGATAATGCACTTCCTGCAACTTTTTGTGCGAAACTTCAAAAAGAACTGCTGCGTGAAAAACTTGATTTCAAAGGCGTAATCGTTTCTGATGCATTCCCCATGATCGGTTTCACCTGCCGTTATCCGGCAGATGAACTTGCCTGGCGCAATATCGCTGCCGGTTCTGATTCCGTTCTTTTCTGCGATCCTGTTCTTGATTATCAGCGTTTGCTTGCTGCTCTGAAAAAAGGACTTATTTCCGAAGAACAAGTCGAAAACAGCGCAAGGCGTATCATTGAACTGAAAGCCTCTTTGAATCTCTTTGAAGATTGTTTTGCTCCAGAAATGAGCGACGGGGAGTTTGAAAAGGGCAGGGAATACGCTCAAAAAGTTGCGGATTCCTCTGTTACGGTTCTGCGTCCGGCAGATTGCGGCAGTCAGGTGTTGATTCCCGGCAAAGACAAAAAGATTTTGACCGTTACGCTTGAACGGGTCGGCACGCTGCCGGCTTTAAGTGAACTGCCCGTCATTGATGAAGAATTGAAAAAACGCGGATTTGAAGTCGATCACCTTAATAATCCGGAACCGTCAAAATTGCGGGAAGTCATGACAACGTATGACAGAATCTTTGTGAATTTCAACATTTTCAGTCATGCGGGACTTGGTTTAAGACTGGTCGGCAAACCGGCGATGTCCTTCTGGCGTTGTTTTCTGCCGGAAAATCCCTCAATAGTTGTTTTCACCAGTTTCGGTTCTCCTTACGTGCTTTATGATCACCCCTATCTGACAAATTTAACTTGTGTTTGGGGACGTGGTGACACTTGCCAGAAAACTGCAGTCAAACTGTGGTGCGGCGAGTTGACTCCTCAGGGAACTTTGCCTGTCAACGTAAAACAAACTCAGGTAAAAGCCCTGGAGTTGTCTGACGAGTATTACCTTTGAGATAATTCCGGCAAAGGTGCGCTATTGGGCGTTTTGCCTGATGGCTGCGGGGGTATGCGGGGCGCGATGGTGTGACGCTTGCATAAGACATATAAGACTTATAAGACTTATAAAAAGATGATGTGGGTGCGCCCGTCTTCGCCCTGACGGGCTACGCCGTGGCAAGTCATGTGATACCCCGTGGGTTTGCTTGCCACAGTTTGGTTTGGCTCGGGCAAAGAGAGACCGCAGGGGTGATAATTGCTCATCGGCGCCCCAACAACAAATCTCATAATTCTCATAATTCTCATAATTCTCATAATCAGCGCCGCCCGCAGAGCACAGCAAACCACAGCGGTTATTCAGAACTTGAGTGCAGAGATATACCCCGAGGGTTTGCTTGCCGCAGTTTGGTTTGGCTCGGGCGCAGATTTACCGTTGGGTAAAGCAATGCGCCCGGTGACTGTGCTCGTAAGAGCCAGTCCCGGGCAATTGGGGGATCTTTAAGGGGCTCACCCCTTAAACGGTCGCAGCAACGTCGCGACCGCTACTCGCTTTTTTTTGCTAAACTTTTTTTCTTGAGTTACCCACGGGCATTCCGGGGGTTGTCAGGGGGACTGGCAGTCCCCCTGACCGGTCGCAGCAACGTCGCGACCGCTACTTGCTTTTTTTTGCTAAGCTTTTTTTTCTACCGAAAAAAAAGCGTTAGAGGACCATGAGGGCGAAGATGAGGGCGAAGATGGCGCAGGTTTCGATGATACCAAGGACCATGAGATAGTTGGCGAAACCCTGATTGCTTTCGGCGAAAGCGACGCAACCGCCGGCAGCGGCTTTACCCTGGAAGATAGCGGAGATCATGAGGGCAAGACCGCCGAGGATACCGATAACGGTAAAGACGGGCATATTGGCGGCATTGGCGGCGGGGGCGAGGACCTTACCCTTGATGATGATCATGAGAATCATGGCATAAATGGTCTGAGAGAGGGGAGCTCCGACCATTGCCAGAAGGAGGAAGGGGGCGGATTTGCCCTGCTGATAACATTTTTTCCATGCGCCGATGGCGGCCTGACCGGCGAAACCGGCACCGAGGGCGGAGCCGATAGCGGCGAGACCGACGGCAAGATAACCGCTGGCAAGAGAAATACTTTTCAAGACATCAATAGTGAATTGTTCCATTTTT
>JAZQYS010000454.1:0-6834 GCA_045633645.1 Victivallaceae bacterium
CGGCGGTCATGTCTGGCGGTGGTCATATCCCGGTATTGTTCCTGCATTTCAGGCTGTCTACGGCGGGCGCATGCAGTATTTCGGTCTGCTGTACGACAAGACCCTCAACGGACGCGGTTCAATGGAGTCGAATTTCATCAAAACGGCACGTTCTCTCTGTCACGGTCTGAAAATCAGCCGTACCGGAGTTGAGGAGTTGGAGCCTGCCGATGAAAACCGTCTTTTCTTCAAAAAGATGGTTCATCTGCGCGTGGCACTTACCGACTATTTTGACCGGGGCGAGATGTTGGCTCCGGTCCGTTTCCGGAAACCGCTCCGCGAACGGACTGTGCGTGCGTCCATTCCGGGCGGAACTGAGCTGCTGACTGTTCCTGTGGTTACATCGAACTCCTATCTCAGCGGAAAAAATAAGGTTTATATTTTTGTCAATAATTCACCCGGAAAGATCGAGATTTTCCCCATTCTTCCGGCTTCATATCTCTGTTTGGAAGGCAAAAATGCAATTTCCCGTTTTGACGGCAGCATCACCCTTGCCCGCCGGCAGACTGCGGTCGTTGTCTGCGGAGAACGCTCCGAAGCAGAACGCCTGCAGAAAACATTGCAGAAAATATCAAAGTTTACTCCGGGTATTTCCCGGAAAGATTTCAATAAGCAGCTGACCCAAAAAGAAAAAAGGAGATAATACCATGAAAAAAGTGATCATCCGAACCGGTTTGTACACCTTCACAAAATCAGCATTCACGCTGATCGAACTGCTGGTCGTCATTGCCATTATCGCAATTCTTGCGGCGATGCTGATGCCGGCATTGAGTCAGGCAAGGGAGAGGGCCAAAAGCATCAATTGTGTATCGCAGCTCAAGCAGGTAGCTCAGGCGATCACGATGTATTCTTCAGAGCACGACGGTTACATTTGTTCAACAGACAATCTTGCCGAAGACAGCGGTGTTTGGATGGGGGTTCTCAGCGGACAGGTCAATTACGCCCAAAAGAGTTATCTTCCGGGAAAGATTTTTCTCTGTCCTTCTGTAGAAAAGATAAATCCGACAGGACGGAAAAATTGGTCCTTCGGCGATAAAAGCAACCGCAATACCTACGGCATGTGGGCATTTTGTAAAACCGCCGAGCGTTCACCATCTTATGTGCCTGAACGCATTGCCAATATCGGCAAAGTCACCGGAAAATTTGAAAGCAATGCCAATCTGATCGGTTATCTGAAACCCGATGGAATGAAAAATCCTTCTGCTGTCATGCTGGTATCTGACTCCGGCTTTGAATGTACCAGCGAAAGTTTCGGACAGAGCGGTTATCTGGTTGCCATGAGTTCCCAAACATCTTTCAGCATGTATGTCTGGCGCCTTCACAGCGACCGCGCCTCTGTATCGTTTCTCGACGGACATGTGGGGCAATTTTCCGGCGGAGAGCTCAAAAGTGCACCTATGCGGGTCGATGTTTCTCTGAATAAGGCGGGAATCAAAGAAATCCTCTGAATTGATCGTGATCTGCCTTGAAAAATCCGCTTCAAAGATATACAGTATGGGACTTGATTTTCATTATAAAAAGCATAGGATATTGAGAATATGATTTCTTTAAACGGATTCTGGGATTTCGGATTTGTCGGAGAACTTGAGGAATATAAAGGCATTGAACAAATTGCCTTCATCACTTCTCTGCCCGTGCCCGGGTGTTTTGATCTTGAACCGGGCTTGAAACTCCGCCGCGGTATCGGTGCTTACCGTACCCGTGTTGTCACAGGAGGAAAAGTTACGCTCCGCTTTGAGGGACTCGGTCCCCGCGCTGAAATTTACTGGGACGGAAACAACATCGGCAGTTATGATCTGCCCTTTTCCAATGCCGAATACCGCTTTGATGCGGGAAATGAGGGCGAACACACCCTCATCGTTGCCGTGGATAACCGCGCAGATGATACCAAATCTTCTCTGTTCCCCGGGTTTTATGACTTCTACCGTCACGGCGGTATTTACAGGGGTGTTTCCATTGAACGTACTCCTGAAGTTGAAATTTCTTATCTTAAAGTCATTCCCCGTGATATTAAAAAGGGAACTGCTGAAGTTACCGTTGAACTTCTGGGCAATATCCCTGCTGAAACAACGGCGGAATTTTCTTTTGACGGAAAGAACGGCGTTTCAGAGAAACTTGTCAACGGCAAAGGTACTTTTTCTCTGAGCGTTCCTGATTTCAAACTCTGGAGCTGTGAGGAACCCAATCTGCACACGTTGACAGTCCGTATTCCCGGCGCAGAAAAGAGTGTCACATTCGGTATGCGGACAATCGAAGCGCGCGAAGGACAATTTTTCCTCAACGGCAAAGCCGTGAAACTTCTGGGATATAACCGCCACGACTGCCATCCCGATTTCGGATACTCCATGCCTGAAACGCTGGTGAAACGCGATTTGGAAATCATCAAAGCGCAGGGCTGCAACTTCATCCGCGGCTGTCACTATCCGCAGAGTGAAACCGTCCTCAACTGGTGCGACAAACTGGGTATGCTTTTCTGGGAGGAATCTCTCGGCTGGGGTAACGGAGAAGAAAATCTTGTCAATGAAACATTCCGTTCCCGTCAGCGCGAACAGACCCGTCTCATGGCACGCAAGAGTATCAATCATCCTTGTATCATTCTTCAGGGTTTTATGAACGAGCTGCGCAGTGACCTTGAACCGGGCTTGACTTTAATCCGTGAACTTGCGGCAATTTTAAAAGAGGAAGACGGTTCCCGTCCTGTGACCTACGCCTGCAACATTCCTTTTGCGGATATTGCCTTGCAGGAGGTGGATGTGGTTTCTTTCAACATCTATCCCGGCTGGTATATCAATGCGCAGATGAGCGATGTTCAGCAGTTTGATGAAGCGGGTTTGATCAAGGCTCTTGAAAAATACGAGACCATTCTTGAACGTCCTGAATTGAAGGACAAACCCTTTATCATCAGTGAGATCGGCGGTGCAGCTCTTCCCGGATGGCATGGTGATGTCCGCTGGACTGAAGAGTATCAGGCTGATTTGGCAACGACTATTTTCAGACACGTTCTGGAAACTCCCCGCTGTTCGGGCGTTGCGATCTGGATGTTCTGCGATACCCGCAGTTTCAACGATTACCGTATTCCCTCCCGTCCGCGCGGATTCAACAACAAAGGTTTGATGGATGAATACCGCCGTCCGAAAATGGCGTGGAATGCTGTCGCAAAGCTTTTGAAAAACCGTTGAATATGAAACAGCTTTTCTTTCTGCCGCTTTTGACGGCACTTCTCTGTCTTTTTTTCTGCGGATGTCGTACAATGGATGAACAAATTACCCCCCCCTCCTTTGCGGAAATGGATTTTAAAATGGAAAAGTCCGGAAAAAACTTCCGGCTTTTCCGCCACCGTTCAGGAAAGACCTTGAAGCTCTTTTCTGGTAAACGGTATTGTTCCATTGACGGAAAACTTTACTTTCTGCCCCATTCGGTAACCGCTGATGAAAAATATCAGGTTTCTCAGCTTAGTGTTGAAAAAGTCATTCATCCCTTGTTTGAGGGACCATCTTCCCCCCTGCCTGTCATTAAAACAGTGATTCTTGACCCGGGGCACGGCGGAGATAATTTCGGCGCCGTCGGAGCAAAGTATAAAGAAAAAGACCTGAATCTTTCTCTTGCCCGTGAAATTGCCTCTTCTCTGAAAAAACGGGGATTCAAGGTGCGTTTCACCCGTGAAGACGACCGTTTTCTGACCCTTGAAGAACGCGGAAACTTTGCCCGCAAAGAGAATGGAGATATATTTTTATCCATTCATCACAACGCCGGCAGAACCACTGCCAAAGGGATAGAAACGTATATTGTGACTCCCTGCAACGCTGCAAGTACCAATGACCGTGAAACTTCAGTTCACACAACCGTTGCTCCCGGGAACAGTTGCGACGCTCAAAATATTCACTTGGGCGCTCTTCTTCAAGAGAATATGGTGAAAGCAACTTCACGGCAGAATCGCGGATTACGCTTTGCCCGTTTCCGTGTCCTGGTATTATCGCATATCCCCGCAGCCCTGATCGAGGCCGGATTTGTTTCCCATGCTCAGGAAGAACAGGATTGCGGTCTTATTGCCAATCAACGCAAAATCGCCGAAAGTATCGCAGATGCCCTCGTTTTTTTCAGATGAAAAAAAACGAGGGGTGCACATAAAGCCAAACCACACTGCGGCAGGCAAACCCTCGGGGTATCACATGACTTGCCACGGTGTAGCCCGTCAGGGCGAAGACGGGCGCGCCTATCTTGTCCATTTGGTCCATCTGGTCTATCTGGTCCATAAGCAAGCGTCACACCACCGCAACACGCACACCCCCGCAGCCATTAAAACAGTTTCCGTTTGCTGGTGCCGGGAATGTTGAGGATGTCTCTGTATTTTGCAACAGTGCGGCGTGCAATTTTGACTCCCTCCCGGGCAAGCAGTTGAGCGATTTTGTCGTCAGACAGGGGATTGTGCGGATCTTCTGCTGCGATGAGCGCACGGATTTTTTCCCGGACAGCACGGGCTGCAACATCCTCTCCGTCATCGCTTTTGAATCCGCTTGAAAAGAAATACTTGATGGGATATATCCCCTGCGGGGTTTTGACGGATTTTCCGGCAACGGCTCGGCTGATCGTTGATTCGTTCAAATCCAGCATTTCTCCTGCCTGTTTCATGGTCAGCGGACGGAGTTCCTCCGGACCCGAATCAAGAAAATCCGTCTGTGTACGGATGAGAACATTACCGATTGCCGTGAGCGTATCACCTCTTAAACGCAGGGATTCTATCAGTTCTCTTGCAGAACGTATTTTTTCTTCAACGTATGCTTTTGTTTCCGGCGGCGTTGCCGGGTCTTCCAGAAGTTTCTGATAATGCTGAGAAATAAAAAGATGACGTTCTCTGCTGTGCAGAACGTTAACGACATAATGTCCGTTTTTCTGCAGGATTTCAATTTCAGGCTCTGAAATTTTATCATCATTGACAGAAAGAACAGCTCCGGGGGCGGGGTTGAGTTTTTTGATTTCCGCAACAGCAAGGAGCAGTTCGTCAATGGAAACATTCAGTTTTTTTGCCAGCTGCCGGATATGGTTGGCGGCGATTTCTTCAAGAGAATCATCAGCTGTCAGTTTTTCGAGAAGCGGCGTTAAAGCTCCTTTTCGTTCAAGCTGGATTTTCAGGCATTCCCCGAGAGTCCGTGCGGCAATACCGGGCGGGTCAAAACTCTGGACGATGGCAAGGGCAGCTTCAATTTCTTCCATATCGGCATCGCATGACATTGCGATATCCGCAAGATGGCTGGCAAGAAAACCGCTTTCATTGAGATTTGAAATGATGTTGTTTGCCAGGAAAATCATTCTTTCAGATAAACCGCTGGTTGCAATTTCTGCTTCAAGCTGTTCGTCCATTGAAGGGGGAGGGGCGGCCGTTCTGCTCCAGAAATCGCCGTCATCGTCGCAATTGGCGTAAATGCTTCCAGCGGGCAGATCATCGCCCCAGAGATTTTGTGCCGCTTCAAAATCAGCTTGAGCGTCATCTGAAGAATCACGGTTTTCTTTGTCTGAATCCGGAAGCGGTTCTCCGGCAGGAGGCAGTTCGTTTTCGAGCAGAGGATTGTTTTTCAGTTCTTCCGCAATGCGTGCGTCCAACTCCTGCAGGGGCAGACGCAGCAGTTCAAGGGACTGCTGTTGACGCTGGGACAACAGTTGACGCTGTTGGATTGATATGTTCTGTGAAAGACTGTTTTCCATAAATTATCCTCGTTCATGGCATAAAGTAGCATAATATTGTCTCAGTTGCAAGAGTTTTGGCATTGACAAAAAGGGATTTTTCCATTAAATTATATGGTGTGTATATTTTTATAAAAAATAAACCGGTGAAAACCGGCTTGAAACAAAAGGTTTTTCAAAATGAAATACGAAGCAGTTATCGGACTGGAAACTCATGTTGAGATCCGTTCTGAAAGCAAAATGTTCTGTTCCTGTGCCAACCGTTCCGGCGCGGAACCCAATACCAACGTCTGTCCTGTCTGCATGGGATACCCCGGCGTTCTGCCTGTCCCCAACCGTTATGCGATCTATGCTGCCGTCCGTGCGGGACTTTTGACCGAATGTACCATCGCCAAATTCAGCAAATTCGACCGCAAGAGTTACTTCTATCCCGATATGCCCAAGAACTACCAGATTTCCCAGTACGATCTGCCTTTCTGCGAACACGGCAGAATCAAACTTGAGGGCGAGGGATTTTCCGGCGCACCCCTGCCGGATAAATACATCGGTATCACCCGTATCCACCTTGAAGAAGATGCCGCAAAACTGGTTCACTCCGGCGACAAAAGCGGTGTGGACTACAACCGCGCCGGCGTGCCTTTGATGGAAGTTGTCAGTGAGCCGGATATGCGCAGTGCCGATGAGGCCTATGCGTATCTTACCAGCCTCAAAGAAATCATGCGTTACGGCGGTATCGGTGACTGCGATATGGAAAAAGGACAGATGCGCTGCGACGTCAACATCTCTTTGCGTCCGGTTGGTCAGAAAGAGTTCGGAACTAAAATCGAACTTAAAAACCTCAACAGTTTCCGCGCTGTCCACCGTGCCATTGATTACGAAATCTGGCGTCAGGCAGATTTGCTTGACCGCGGTGTGGTCATCCGTCAGGAAACCCGCGGCTGGAACGATGACCTGGGTGAAAGTTACCTCATGCGTACCAAAGAAGCGGCGCACGATTACCGTTACTTCCCCGATCCGGACTTGATGCCGGTCGTGTTCACTGATGAAGAAATCGAAGCCATCCGCGCCACACTGCCCGAACTGCCCGAAGCTATGAGAAAACGCTTTCAGGAGCAG
>JAZQYS010000455.1:0-10698 GCA_045633645.1 Victivallaceae bacterium
TTCCCTGTCTGCGTCATCGGTTATGATGATGAGTTTTCCGGCACGGACATCTTCAAGCAGTTCCTCTACCGGAGAAAATTTAAAGTCTTCCATAATTTCACCTGTATATATAATATATTACTGTATTTCAAACCGTTTGGAAAAACTCTCAATCGCAGAGGCTCTTCCGGAAACATGATCGTAAGTGACTGCAACGCCGTCCAGACGGATAGTGCCGCTTTCAACAACAGGCAGACGGCAGGGCATACCACTTGAAAACTTTTTCAGCACATCGGGGATGGCACGTCCGAGAATACTTGCATCAGCACCGGTCATACCGGCATCGGTGATGGCGGCAGTTCCGCCGGGCAGAATACGCGCATCGGCAGTCTGAACGTGGGTATGCGTTCCGAGAACGGCAGTCACACGTCCGTCAAGATAACTTGCCAGAGCCAGTTTTTCACTGGTGGCTTCTGCATGAAAGTCAACAACGATGGTTTTGACCGCAGCAGGCAGCTCCGCAAGAATCTTATCAGCGGTCTCAAAGGGACATGCGGCACTGTCTTTCATAAAAACTTTGCCCTGAAGAGCGACAACGGCAATCTTGCCTCCGGCGGGATTGTCAAAGATACCGTATCCTTTTCCGGGCTGACAGGCGTGATAGTTGGCGGGACGGATCATGCGGTCAAAACGGTCAATCTCAAGATCAAAGCCCTTTTGATCCCAGGTATGGTCTCCTGAAGTCACCACGTCGCAGCTGTGGAGAAGTTCCCTCAGGCAGCTGCCGGTAAGACCGTTTCCGCCTGCGGAGTTTTCGCCGTTGACGATAACGAACTGGGCATTGTATTCTCTCCGGAGATCGGGAACCAGCTGTTTTATAGTTTCCCTGCCGCCCTTGCCGACGACATCTCCTATAAATATAAATCTCATTATATTACCTCCTTCATCAAAAAAGTACTCCGGGAGGATAATGGACGCAGAAATCTTCCGTGAACCACGGAAAACCTTTTTCTGCGGACCCTCTCTCATCCGGACTTTACCGTCGGTAACGGAATTTCACCGTTTCTGACCGCTTCAGCGGTTCGCGGACTTTAACCGCCGGTCGGGAATTGACGGAAAAAATCTTTTTCCATCGCACCCTGCCCCGAAGATCTTTATTTGTCAAAAAACAACTTGCAAAAAATAATATAGGTGTGTATATTAAAAAAAGCAAGTCACAAGACGAAAAGAGACAAAAAAGTGAAGAATTTTTAAAAATTTTTCAAAAAATTTCAAAAATTGCTTGACATTACGAAAAAATGCAGTATATTTTGTTTCTGTTGTCAGATGTGACAGCAAAACAAAACCTGGCGGGTTGGTAGCTCAGTCGGTAGAGCATCGCCCTTTTAAGGCGGTGGTCCCGGGTTCGAGCCCCGGCCAACCCACCATTTTTTTTGTATATGTCCGCCGGAACCGGAACAAAACTTGAGTTGCTGTTGAGGGATTCCGGACAAAGCGGAAACAAGATAGTCAGTAAAAATCTAAACAGCGAGGATAAAATGAGCAGAGTTTGCGCAATTTGCGGCAAGACCAAAGCCAACGGCGGCTGCATCACCCGTAAGGGTTTGGCCAAGAAGGCCGGCGGTATCGGTATGCACGTTATGAAAAATACCAAACGTACCTTTGAAGTTAATCTTCAGTCCGTCAAAATCAATGACGGCGGTACAGTCAAGACTGTCAAGCTCTGCGCAGCTTGCATTCGCACCGGCGATTTCCAGAAGGCGTAAGTTCCCTGCGGAAATTGACTTGGTTTGTCAATCAAGGCGGACGGGTATATGCCTCGTCCGCCTTTTGCGTTTTATAACCCTTTCAATTTTTTGTTCTGAATACAGTTGAAAATTTTTTCAGGCAAAAAATCTGCTTCTAAAATAAAGTTATGTTCGGACTTGGAGATATTTCAATCGCAATTGCCATGCTCGGCAGCGTTGCTGTCAGCATTGTCTGCGTTGTTTACGGGATCATCACCTGGAATAAAGGCGATGATTCAGATGGAGGTCAGCAATGAACAGCGCCAGCGGAATTGACAGTTTTGTTTTCGGTTTTCTCATTCTGGGATACGTTATTCTCATCGGCTATCTCGGCTGGAGAGGCTGGAAAAAAACACAGAACAGCAAAGATTATCTTCTTGCCGGACGCTCCGTCAATCCTTTTGTGATGGCGATGAGTTACGGCGCCGCCTTTATCAGCACCTCGGCTTTAGTCGGTTTCGGTGGTATTGCCGGACAGTTCGGTCTGGGTGTTCTCTGGCTGGTCTTCATGAATATTGCCATCGGCATTTTTGCCGCCTTTGTCTGGTTCGGCAAACGTACCCGTCAGATGGGAGCAATCCTCAACGCCAAAACGTTTCCTGAATTTATCGGCAAACGTTTCCGCGCTCCGGGATTGAAAATCCTTATCTCTCTTATCATTTTTGTTTTTGTACCGCTTTATTCCAGTGTTGTTTTGATCGGCGGCGCCCGTTTTGTGCAGGAAATCATGCAAATCCCCTACGCCTGGGCACTGACGGTTTTTGCTTTTGTCGTCGCCGTTTACGTCATTTTCGGCGGACTCAAAGGCATTATGTATGTGGATGCACTCATGGGAACAGTCATGATTTGCGGTATGCTTCTGCTTTTGATTTCGTGCTACTGGAAACTCGGCGGAATCGTCCCCGCCCATCAGGCATTGACTGATATGGCACCGCTGGTCAAAGAACATCTGCCCGTAGAATATGCTCTCGGACACCGCGGCTGGACGGTTATGCCTGAATTCAACTCCGTCTGGTGGTGGACTCTTGTTTCAAGCATCATGCTCGGTGTCGGCATTGGCGCACTGGCACAACCTCAGCTGGCAGTCCGTTTCATGACTGTCAAAAGCGGACGCGAACTCAACCGCGCTGTTCTTGTCGGAGGTGTATTCATTCTTTTGACAGTCGGTTCAGCCTACACCGTCGGCGCACTTTCAAACGTGTTCTTCTACCGGACAGACCTGGGTATTGCCGATAAATTTCAATCTCTTGCCATTCAGGCGGCACGGGGGAATCCTGACTTGATCATTCCGATATTCATCCGTGAAGCTCTGCCGGGTGTGGTGCTGTATCTCTTTTTCCTCACAATGCTGTCGGCGGCGATGTCCACGTTGAGTTCCCTCTTTCATGTGACAGGTTCCTCCATCGGACACGACTTCTTCCGCACCGTCACCAACGCAAGACATGATAATCTTATGGTCACGAAAATCGGTATGATCTTCGGTATTATTTTATCCATCATTTTTGCAATGATTCTGCCGCCGGGCGTCGTTGCCCGGGGAACGGCAATCTTTTTCGGCATTTGCGCTGCGGCGTTCCTGCCGGCATATTTTTCGGCACTTTACTGGAAAGGTGCCACAAAAGCAGGAGTTTGGGCGAGCATTGCGACCGGCACAGTCTCATCAATCATCGGATTGGTATTTCTGCATCGCAAAGAATCCGCTTCCCTCGGTATTTGTCAGGCACTTTTCGGTAAGAGTGAACTTATTTCCACCCATCCGTGGCCTTTCGTAGACCCGTTTATTTACTCTCTTCCGCTTGCGGCAATCGTTCTGGTGGCTGTAAGTTTATTCTCTGAAAAGCTGCCTAAAAATCACATTTCACGTTGTTTTAAAAGAAAATAATTTCATAACTTATATATCAAGGTAACTAAAATGGCATTTCCCAACATCTCCAATCAGGTTGATTTCCCTGCACTTGAACAGGAAATCCTCGCATTCTGGCAGGAACATGATACATTCAAGAAGTCTCTTGAACAGCGCAAAGGCGGCGAAGAATTCGTTTTTTATGACGGACCTCCGTTTGCAACCGGTCTGCCTCACTACGGACACCTGCTCGCAGGAACCATCAAAGACGTCGTGCCCCGCTATCAGACCATGCTCGGCAAATACGTTGAACGCCGTTTCGGCTGGGATACTCACGGTCTGCCCATTGAAGCATTGGCGCAGGATGCCCTCAAAATCAACGGCGCCTATGAAATCAAGGCTTTCGGCGTTGACAAATTCAACGAACAGTGCCGTTCCATGGTTCTGCGCTATGTGGATGACTGGCGCAAGACTGTGACCAAGATGGGCCGTTGGGTCGATTTTGACAACGATTACAAAACCATGAATCCGCAGTTCATGGAAACCATCTGGTGGATTTTCAAACAGCTTTGGAATCAGGGCAGAGTTTACAAGAGTTACCGCATTATGCCCTACTCCTGGAAACTTTCAACGCCGCTTTCAAACTTTGAAGCCGGCAGCAACTATAAAGATGTCCAGGATCCTGCCGTGACCGTCCGCGTCAAGGTCAAAACCGGTGCAGACACTTCATGGGGAGACACCTATCTGCTCGTCTGGACCACCACCCCCTGGACTCTGCCCGAAAACCTCGCAATCTGCGCCGGAGCTGATGTGGATTACTGCGTTGTCCGCGATCTGACCGATGACAACAAAGCCTGCTACATCATGGCAAAAGCGCGCATTTCCACTCTGTTCAAGAAAGAAGAACAGTTTGAAATCGTTGCCGAAATGAAAGGCTCTGCGCTCAAGGGCTGGACTTACGAACCGCTCTTCCCCTACTATGCAGAATTTGAAAAAGAGGGTGCGTTCAGAGTTCTCAACGACGATTATGTGACCATTGACAGCGGTGTGGGTCTTGTTCACATCGCCCCCGCCTACGGTGAAGACGACTTCAGAGTCTGCCGTGAAGCGGGACTGATGGTCATTGCCGATCCGCTGGATGGTTCCTGCAACTTCACCGACAAGCTGCCCGAATATGCCGGACGTTTCTGCAAAGACTGCGACAAAGATCTTATCCGCCGCCTCAAAGAAGAGGGCAAACTCGTTCATCAGGCGACGATCACCCACAGCTATCCCTTCTGCGACCGCACCGATACGCCGCTGATCTACCGCGCAATCGAAGCATGGTATGTCAAAGTTGAAGACCTGCACGAAAAACTGGCTGCTGCCAATGAACCTGTGCGCTGGCAGCCCGATTATGTCGGCGGCAAACGTTTCACCAACTGGCTGCTCAATGCCCGTGACTGGAACATCAGCCGCAACCGTTTCTGGGGTTCCTGCATCCCCGTCTGGATCAACGATGAAGATCCCGAAGACCGTATCTGCGTGGGAAGCGTTGCTGAACTGGAAGAACTTTCAGGCGTGAAAGTCACCGATTTGCACAAGCATTACATTGATAAAATCGTCATCACCAAAGACGGCAAAACCTATCACCGTACCCCCGAAGTGCTGGACTGCTGGTTTGAATCCGGAGCCATGCCCTATGCGCAGGTGCATTATCCCTTTGAGAACAAAGACCGCTTTGAAAAGAACTTCCCCGCCGACTTCATCGCAGAAGGACTTGACCAGACCCGCGGCTGGTTCTATACGCTGATGGTTCTGGGTGTCTGCCTCTTCGGCAAATCCCCCTACCGCAACGTCGTTGTCAACGGTTTGATCCTTGCTGAAGACGGACAGAAAATGTCCAAACGCAAAAAGAACTACCCCGACCCCAACGAAGTCATCGACCGCTGCGGCGCTGACGCCCTGCGTCTTTTCATGCTGGGCAGTCAGGTTGTCCGTGCGGAAGACTTGAGATTCTCTGAAACCGGCGTCAAAGAGATCCTGCGCGGCGTGATGATTCCCATGTGGAACGCGCTTTCCTTCTTCACGACCTATGCCAATGTTGACGGTTACAATCCCGGCAAAGGCGAAGTCAAGGCACCGGAAAATCCCTCCAATGTGCTTGACCGCTGGATTTTGAGTTCCGCTTCTCAGATGGTTGAAGAAATCCGCGAAGAGATGAATGTCTACAATCTCCAGAAAGCGGCGACCCGCTTCTCAAGATTCATTGACGACTTGACCAACTGGTACATCCGCCGCAGCCGCCGCCGTTTCTGGAAGAGCGACTCCGATCAGGATAAGAACGAGGCCTATGCAACGCTGCACTATGTGCTGCTGCTCTTTGCCAAGACTGCCGCCCCGTTTATCCCGATGACCACCGAGGCGATCTACCGCACGCTGCGGACTGAAGAAATGCCCGAATCCGTCCATCTTTGCGATTATCCTGTTCCCGGAGATTGCCGCGACAAGTATCTTGAAGAACAAATGTCTCTGACCATGACGGCTGTTTCTCTCGGACGTTTCCTGCGTACTGCCAACAACCTTAAAGTCCGTCAGCCTCTGAGCAAGGCGATCCTCGCTGCTGCCGATGCCAAGACCCGCGAAATGCTGGAAAAAACCGCCGGAATCATCGCCGAAGAACTCAACGTTAAAACCGTTGAATTTACTGCTGATGAGTCCGAACTTGTCAAACGTTCCTGCAAAGCGAACTTCAAGGCTCTGGGATCCCGTCTCGGCAAAGATATGAAAGAGGCCGCCGCCCGTATCGCACAGTTCACCGGTGCTGAAATTTCTGACCTGATTGCCGGAAAAACCATCACCATCACGCTTGCCAACGGCAACACCGCCGATATCACGGCTGCGGATCTCATCATCCAGCGTGAAGAAAAGCCGGGCATGGTCGCCGCCAGCGAAAACGGTGTCACCATTGCTCTGACAACGGAACTTACTCCGGAACTGATTGCCGAAGGTTTGGCACGCGAACTTGTCAGCAAAGTCCAGAACATGCGTAAAGAGATGAAGTTTGAAGTCACCGACCGTATTGAACTGGTCTGTGTCCTGCCGGAGGAATCCGCCGGAATGCTCAGTTCTTATAAAGATTACATTGCCGGTGAAGTCCTCGCCGAAAGCATTGCTTTTGAGGGCGAAACCAACACCGAATGTGATCTTAACGGCATTGCCGTCAAACTGGCTGTCAAACTGGCAAAATGAGTATCACACGCAAGGAGATCGCCGAAGCATTCCGCAAAGCCGGCGTTGTGGCAGGGGATACCGTGATGTTTCACGGTTCCCTCAAAAGTCTCGGCTTTGTGGAAGGCGGAGCTGTTTCAGTTTATGACGGCATTCTTGAAGCAGCAGGTCCCGGCGGAACGGTTGCCGCCGCAACACTGTGGTACAACGGCAATCCCGAAGAGTGTCCCAAAGAACTGTTTGATGTCAACACCTCTCCCACCTGGACAGGCGCATTGGCAGAAACCCTGCGGCAAGACGCACGTTCCTGCCGCAGCAACAGTTTCAGTCACTCCGTCAGTGCCATCGGTGCGCGATCAGAAGAGTTGACTGCCGATCACGGCAAAGGACGCCCCTTCCCCTCCCCCTGGAGCGAACAATCATTTGCCGAAATTTCCCCATGGAGCAAATTTTATCAGTGGAACGCCTTTTATGCGTTTATCGGTGTGGATATGAACAGCTGCACCATGAAACACTACATTGAATCCCGCTTTGTTGAGGGTTTGCTCCGCAGTCTGCCGCCTGAGCGTTACGATGAATTCCGCAATCAGCTGGCAAAAGACTGTCAATCCATTTTCTGGATATTCTATCCCGGTAAAGTCATGCGTGAAGCCCTTGAAGAACGCGGACTTGTTCAGCGCACACCGATCGGAAACACCACACTGCTTTCAATCAGAACCCGTCCGCTGGTTGAAGCCACTCTTGAAATTCTGCATGCCGATCCTGAAAAATGGTGTACTCCGGAATTCTATCAATGGATCCTTTCGCTTGAAAAAGCGCGGTCATGCTGAAGTATCTGACTTCTCTCTGAAAAAGAAAACGGTACCGAGAATCAAACACATTCCGATAAAACTGCTGAAATCAAGTTTTTCTCCGAACAGGCATATTCCGACAATCGTCCCGACAACCGGTTCAATGGTGGCGGCGACGGCTGAAACCGTCGGCGTCAGGCGTTTTAATCCGGCAGTATAGGTACAGTAAGGCAGAAGCGTTGAAATCAGAACAAGTCCTGCAGCAAATCCCCAAAATCGGGGTTGGTGGCAATGCGTCAGAAAATTTTCCCGGTTGAGCAGAAATATGCCCGCTGAACCTGAAAATATAAACGACCACAAAGTGATCATTGCCGTATTGCATTGCCGTATCTGGGCAAAACGTCCGAAAATGGTAAACAGAGCGTAACAGAATCCTGAGCCGAGTCCCAGCAGCAAGACGCGGGGAGAAAGTTCACAGCTTCCAGCAGACAGCGCACCGCTGACTGAAATACAGCCTGCTGTCACCGCAAGCAGCGCAAACAGTTTTGCCCAAGTAAATTTTTCTTTAAAACAAAGCACCGAAAGCAGGGCGACAAAGACGGGAGAAGTATACAAAAGAACGACCGCAATATTGACCGTGGTATATTTGAGAGCTGCAAAATAACAGAGATTGAAGCAGATTATACTCAAAATACCGCATCCGGCAACACACCATAAATTTGCCGGTTTTATTTTAAAACTTTCGCGGTTGAATCCGAGACTCCATACAACAAGAACCAGTGCCGTCCCGATGGAACGGATTGCAACAATATCAAGTGCCGATAACCCGTATTTATAAAGTTCCCGGATAAAAAGGCTGATCAACCCCCAGGAAATTCCGGCAATCAGCACCAAAAGAATACCTGTACGGAAAGAAGAGTTTTTTTCAGATAAATCCCCCATAACACCCTCCGGTTATTTTTTCGTATAATGTACAGGCAGAAAAAAATTTTTCAAGCCTTGAAAAAAAGAGTTTCAGCGGTTATTTTAGAAGAAACAACAGAAGGAAAATTTTTTATGGTCAAACACATCATTTTATGGAAACTTAAAGAAGAATATACCGAAGAACAGAAAGCAGAGATCCGTCAGGGTATCAAAGCCGGACTTGAAGGACTTGCAGGCGTTATTCCCGGTCTGGTTTCCATCACCGTCAATGCCGATGGCAGACTGGCAAGCTCCAACGCCGACGTCATGCTGGATTCAACCTTTACAGATGAAGCGGCCCTGAAAGGCTACGCCGTCCACCCCGCACATCAGGAAGTTGCCAATACAAAGGTGCGCCCCTTCACAGAAACAAGACTCTGTCTTGATTTCGAACTCTGACACCTTCCCCCGGCGGGGCGGATGTGTTGAAAGTAACGTATTACTGAAACATAATCGCCTCCCCCCGATTCCCTCCTGCTCTTATCATAAAAAAACAAAATCCCCCGCTGCGCAAAGGGGGAAAGCGCAGGGGGGAATCCGGAAAAAAGCTGATGATCAATCAACTTTGATGCGGTGAACTGAGGCTCTTTCGGATTTGGGCAGACAGAGGGTCAGAACGCCGTCGCAGGTTTTGCCGCTGATACCTTTGACGTCCACCATATCAGAGAGCTGGAACGATCTCTGGTAGCAGACGGGGAAACCGTTGCGTTTGAGGGTGCTGCAAGCCCGCATGGTCAGAATGCCTTCAGCGACAGATACATCAATGGTATCGGCGTTGGCACCGGGGACTTCAAACATGATTTTGACGCCGCAATCCTCTTCAAAGATATCCACAGCGGGACGGACTTCAACGGCATTTTCGGGAACTGAGAAACATTTTTTATCTTCCATTCTGCAATACTCCTTATTTTCCATGGTTGTATAACCTTTTATTTTTCAGTTGATTTTAACGACGTGAGTAGAGGGCTTTTCCTCTTCGATACGGGGGATGGAAATAACCAGAACGCCGTGGACATATTTGGCTTTGGTTTCAGCCCCCTTGACGGGAACGGGAAGTTTGACACTTTCTTCGTAAGACTCGCAAACGCGTTCACGGACAATGTAATGTTTTTTCTCATCTTCCTCAGCGTTTTTGCAGCATTTTACGGCTTTGACGGTGAGGAAATCTCCGACGACTTCCAGTTCAAAATCGTCCTTGCAGCGGCCGGGACAGGGAAACTTGACTTCAACAGTTTTATCATTGACTTCAACTTCAAGTTTTGAATCAACATGTCCGCCGAAAACCAGATCGGAACGGAAACCGGGAAAATAATTGAATACGGATCTAACCAGTTCCTCCAGAGGCAAAGAGGAATAATCGGAATTCAAACTTCTGTAATTTCTGCTTCTTGTCAACATGCTCATACTTTCTTCTCCTTCAACTTTTTTGTTTCAACGGCATTTTACCGTCACTGCCCTTATTAAAGCATGGTGCGTGCCAATTCTGTTCCTCTGCTGAAAAAAAGTTGAGTGTATGACAAACTGGCACAACTGCGCTGCAAATTGTCGCAGTTGATGTGTCACTTTTTCACGCAGCAGAAGATTCACACTTGCAAAATATATTATCTGTGGTATATTGACTTTGAAACAAGAGATACAACAGGAGTATATTAAATGAAAATCTGTGTAATCGGTGACGGTGCCTGGGGTACGGCTTTGGCAATAAATGCGGTTCAAAATAAACATGAAGTCGTGCTTTGGGGGGCATTTCCGGAATATCTGGAACAAATGCAAAACACAAAAGAAAACAACAAATTTCTGCCGGGCGTAAAACTCCCGGAAGAACTTGAATTTGAAAAAGACATCTCTGCTGCGCTCTTTGGCAGTGATATTATTATCTGTGCCACACCGACTCAGTTTCTCAGAAATGTACTCAAAAAAATGGCGGGGAATGTTCCTGAAAATGCCGTCATCGTCAACGTGGCAAAGGGTATTGAATTAAATACCTGGCTGCGTATCGGCGAAATCATGGAAGAGGAACTTGGAAAAATCAATTACGTTGACCTCTAAGTCGGAGGCCAAGCGGTCTTAGGAAGACAAGGCACTTCCACAACTCCTTGGCTCACAGAACGACATGGCTGATCCG
>JAZQYS010000456.1:0-10724 GCA_045633645.1 Victivallaceae bacterium
GGAACGTGCTGTTTTCAAAAAGAACTCCCAAAAACAAACTCAAACTCCCGGTACAAAAGCTCCCAGCAAATTAGGACTCCTTGATATTTACGGCAATGTCGCTGAAATGGTTATTCCCTTTGAAGAACCGGCACTTGCCAATGCCGTTATGGTGCGCGGCGGCTCATTCCGAAGCACGGAAAAAGCCTGTTTCAGGCAGCTGCCTTATCTGAAATACCAGTTCCTGCCTGATGAAATCGGTTTCCGGACCGTAGTCGCCCCGGGCGATATGAGTTTTTTTGACAAACATTTCTTTATTTCCGGACCGACAGCTTTGAGAGACAGCGGTAAAGTTTATGAACTTGTCGGCGGCAATCTGGGATCCTTCACATGGACGAAGGCGGAACAGCTTGCCGGGATGCTCGGCGGAAGACTTGCCGAGATCCGCGATCAGAAGCAGTTTGATCTCATCCGGAAAAAAATGCCTCTGGCTCTTGGCGGCTGGCCCTGTCTGCTCAACGGGGAAAAGGTCAACGGAAAGTGGATCTGGCGTCATTCAAAAAGAGAGATCGATTTCGGCAAATGGTATCCTTCACGAGGCGATACAACGGGGAAATATCTGAGTGTGATCAACCGGGTCTGGCGACCTGAAAAAGACCTCAAGTGTCCTTTGTTTCTCTGCGAGTGGGATGAAAAAGACTTCCCCCGCCGTACAGAAAACATCCGTTCCGGAAAAAAACAGCCGCTTGAACTTACACGTTTTTCTCTCGGGAACAAAAATTATATGCTCATCAATATTTCCGTCATAGGGAATACTGCGGTGCGTCTCTGCGAACTGATGGGAGGACGTCTGGCCTGTCCGGACACCCCTGAACTTAAAGCGGCTGTTATCAGGCATCTCAAGGACTACAGCCACCTCAAGATCCTGCTGGGCGGTTATGCCAAATTCGACCAATGGTTCTGGCTTTCGGGCAAAGAGATCCGAGAAAAGATACCGCCGAAGCCCGTTACGACGCTTCCCAGTCTCAACCGGAATTTTATCGTTCTCAAAGGGGGACGGTTCTGGAACAGTCAGCTTTCGGAGGCTTTTTTGCTGGAGTGGTCCAACAGTTCGGCTTCATCCAACTGACGGTATTGACTGATGATCTTTTTGAGTTTAGTCATGCAGCGAGACCGGATCACATAGATATTGTTGGGAGATTTGCGGGTGACGGAAGCGATTTCTGCGACGGGACATTTCTGAACAAATGACATATAAAAGACCTGATAGGTCTCAGTATCAACATTTTGCCGCAGGGTATCCATAGCCTGTTCCAGCAAAAAATTCCGCCATTCCTCCAACATGATCTTATCCACATCTTCAGGATATTCTATGGCTGGATCAAAGGGAACAGTGTTCCGCTGCCTGCCGCAGAAGATCTGCATGGCGCAATAATTGGCGATCTGTCCCAGATAGCTGCGTAATCTGCCCTTGGAGCGGTCATAGATAAAAGCATCCATTTTATGCCAGAAAATGGTCATGACATCCACCATCAGATCATCACATTCTTCCGGACTCAGGCAGCGTTTTCTGCCGATAAAATGGATCATTCCGGAATATTTCTGATAGAACTCCTGCCAGGCGGCACTGTTGCCGGACTGCACATGGCGCAGTTGAGAACTGTTGGTCGTATAAGATAAGATTTTTTGTTTCCCCTGAAACGATGTCATTGCAAAACTCTCCTGAAACGACTATAAAATATCCCGCAGAAAAAGATATGTCAAGGAAAAAACGCAGTTTTTTCCCTCTTTTCAAGCGGATTGACACCAGTCAAGTGCGTTCAGCACTCTATTTTCTGAAAAAATCAATATTTTTTTCAACTCTGTCATAAGAGTTGTAAGATTTTTATTTTTTCTCTGAATATAAATATAACAGGTTATTTTCCGGTTTGCGGAAGACAGTCCGGTGGGGAAAAAAGGATGAAACATCGAAACGTTGGTGTCGGATCCTTTTCAGGTGAAAAACAATATTTGACGGAGAAAAAGAAACTTATGGCTATGATTGCTCAAGTTATCAAATACGAGGGGAACAACCAGACTTTTATCTGGAAACACCCCTGTGAGGATTTCAACAGCGGAACTCAGCTTATTGTCCATGAATCCCAGGAGGCTGTTTTCTTTATGAACGGTCAGGCTCTGGACTCTTTCGGTCCGGGACGGTATACGCTGGAAACGCAGAATATGCCTCTTGTCTCCCGTTTTTTCAACCGGGTCACAGGCGGGGACTCGCCCTTTCACTGTGAGGTCTACTTTATCAATAAGACAGAGCAGATGGCGGTCAAATGGGGAACCGATTCCAAAATGGAATACATCGAACCCACCTTTAATTTTCCCGTCAAGCTGGGAGCCTGCGGTGAAATGAATCTGCGTGTGGAAGACGGCAGAAAATTACTGATAAAAGTCGTTGGAACGGAGAATTTTTTTGACCAGACAGAGCTGGTACGTTCTTTCAGGGCATTTCTGATGCTGAAACTGAAACCTTATCTGGTCACTTTCATCAAGGAAAACAAGATCAATATTTTCCAGATAGATGAGCAGCTTCAGGTCATGTCGGCGGCGATGAAGACGAATCTGGAGCCGGACTTTGCTGATTACGGTATCGCTCTTGAACGCTTTTTTATCACCACGGTGGTCAAACCTGAAGATGATAAAAATTACCTCTATTTCCGCGATCTGAATTTCAGACAGTATGCCAGCATCGCCGAAGCTCAGCTTCAACAGAAGCTGGGGATCATCGAGCAGCAGACAGAAGCTCAGAAGACAGTCATTGAGGCCCAGGCTCTCGCACAGAAGCGTTCGATCGAAGGCTACACTTATCAGCAGGAACGCCAGTTCGATGTGGCGGAGGGATTTGCCTCCAATGAGGCTGCCGGACAAATTGCCAATATGGGTGTGGGACTGGGCATGATCAGCGGCATCGGCGGCGCAGTCGGCGACAAAGTCGGCGGTTTTGTTCAGGGAGCTTTCGACAAACAGGCACTTCCCCCTTCAGAGGCTCAGGTGGCGGCCGTAAAATGCAGCCGGTGCGGCTCTGCGGTTCCTGCCAATAGCAGGTTTTGCCTTGAGTGCGGAGAAAAGATCGAACAGGCTCCGCCTGAAAATAAAGTGATCTGTCCCGGCTGTAAAGCCGAGGTTGCCGCAGGCAAGTTCTGCATTGAATGCGGAGCTCCTTTGAGTATCAAGTGTTCCAACTGCAGTGCAGAACTGCCGGCTGGAGCAAAGTTTTGTCCTGAATGTGGAACCAACAGCCGTTCTTAAACTGAAATGAGGTAAATATTATGAATAATAATTTGCGTATTCTGCTTGGCACAGCAGTGGGTATTGTAGTTTTGACAGCACCGTTGTTTGTTATACCGCGGAGCAATACACTTGTGATCGCCTATATCTTTGCGCTGCTCGGACTGCTGGCTTTGGCAGGTTCTCTGTACCGTGCGTCCAACCGTTCAGGTGGAGAATATGTGACCACGGCCGCTTTTCCCCTTGCGGCGGGGCAGTATTTTGCTGTGACGCTTCTTTTGAGTCTTGCCGTGCTTGTTCTCAAGCTGACGGGCTCTTTTGAATTTCATGACGGGCTGTTCTTTCTGCTTCAGCTTGTCGCCGCCGGATTTTTCGCCTGGAAACTTCTTGCCATGGATGCCGGTCGGGAGGAGATCGAGCGTGTCGGCGCAGAAGTCAAAGAGTCCGTTTTTGATTGGAAACTTCTGCGGCGGCAGATGGATAGGATATCTGCAGCCGCATCTCCGGACACAAAGAAACATGTAGACAGTGTCCGGGATGCTGTCCGTTATGCATCTCCGGTAAGTTCTGCTGCGCTCAAAGATATTGAAGACGGTATCCGGAACAATATCTGCCAGTTGGAATCGGCTGTTGAAAAGAATGATTCTGAAGAAGTCGAAAGTTTGACTCAAACTCTCCTGCAGCAAATCAGGAGACGGTCTGAAATGAGTAAAATTTTGAGATAATTGCTATCGTATGACACAATCATAATAAAAGGTCAACAATAATGCCTGAACAAAAAATAAAATGTCCTTTATGTTTCCGGGAACTGATGGTACAAACCGAATGGGCGGGCAGAATAATCCAATGCCCTCTTTGTCAGGGAACGATCCGGCTTCCTGAGTTTCAGGATTCCCCTGCCGCACCGTCGTACCAGCCGCCTGCAGAGGAGGTCAACTGGGATCAAATAAATGATGTGGTATTTCTTGAAGATGAAGAAGAGGAGAAAAGAACACACATACAATTTCTGGCCAATCTGGTTTCAGGCATTGCCGTTCTTTTGTTTCTGGTTGGCGTCGTGTTACTTTTTATAAAACCGGGCTGGGGAGCAGGACTGAGCGCAGTTGCTATTGGATTGTTTATTTGGGGATTTACTTCCAAGAAGCGGATAGAATTTGTTCTTCAACCGGGGGAGAAAATAATTCTGACCTGTCAACTGAATAACACCGGTTCCGATGGCTGTTTTATCAGAATCACGAACAAAAGAGTTGTTTTAGGCGCGGTCGAATATCCTTTTTTGTTACCTGACAGATAGGCTTTCCGGGTGGCTCATGTACCATTTCTTATAACAACAGCAATGATCGTAACGGTATTCGTTATTTTGTGCCGATTAAAAATTTGAAACAGAAAAACAAACTGATCCAACAAATAAATTCAGAATAAATGGAGAAAATATTATGGCTGAAATGCAAATAAAATGTCCGGTGTGTTCCGGGGTGTTGATGGTCCAAACCGAATGGTCGGGGATGGAAGTGCAATGCCCTTTGTGTCAGGGAACGATCCGGCTTCCGGAGTTTCAGGCCCCCCCGGCCGCACCGTCATACCTGCCGCCTGCGGAGATGAACTGCGGGGATCAAACAGAATATGATGCGGCTCCTGATGGCGATGAAGAAGAGACACTGATACAATCTTTAGCTGCTATTGCTTCAGGTGTTGCCTTTATTTTCTATCTGGTCGGAATAATATTGCTTTTTACAATAAGTGACTGGGGGGCAGGATTGATCATAGTTGGCATTATATTGTCATTTTTCGGCTTTATTTTCAGGAAACGGGTCAAATTTGTTCTTGAACCCGGTGAGCAAATCATTCTGACCTGCCGGCTGCATGACTCTGACTCCGACACCTATTTTACCAGGATCACTGACCGGAGAGTGGTTTTATGCGCGGTCGAATATCCTTTTTTACCTGTCGTTCTTGCCGGTCTGATTGAGATTTTTTCAAAGCCGAAAAATATAGCATACGCATGGAACATAGAAGATATACGATCCGTAGAGATCCAAAAATCATTTATGAGTAAGAATATGGTCATAAGAACCAGTACAGAGGAACTTGTCTGCAGCTATGATGCCAAGTTTTTGGAGTGGTGGGAATCTGACGAAAAGAATAATGCACAGGCTTTTAAACAAAACTGGATATCAAAACTTGTTATAATAACATGTGCAATATTAGCTGCTGCTATCTTTGCATTCGCTGCTTTTTCCTCATACATGAGCACGAAGGGGTAAACAAAAATTTAATGTGATTTACAATCAACAAATGAGATTTTTTTAAGCTTGTTGAAAGTTTGAAACAGAAAAACAAACTGATTATTAAAGAAATTTAAAATAAAGGAAAAATATTATGGCTGAAATGCAAATAAAATGCCCGGTGTGTTCCGGGGTGTTGAAGATCCAATCCGAATGGTGCGGTCAAAATATTCAATGTCCCTTGTGTCAGAAAACGATCACAGCTCCTGAAGCCCCGGCACCTGCAGAACCGCAGGCTGCTCAAACTGCAACATCCCCTGATGCGGTTAAAATGAGGATCAATGACGACATTGAAGCAACTCCGGAAAAAATCGTGGAGATGCTGACGGCTATGGACGACGGGAAAGAAGAATTTGTTACCCTCAGCAATGGCGACGAATTTTTGCAGACTTGCCCGATTAAAGAGACAAATCTTTTTCATTTGGAGTACAACTCCGGAATCAAGGGCTCACGCATCAAAGAAATTGAAGTGGCTAGTCTTGATGTACTCCAACAGGCTTTTTTGAAGTTTTATAACCGGGATCTTTCTTTCAGATCTGGTTTTGCCTGGAGATATGCTGAACCTGCAGAAAGTGCTGAAAGTAAAAGTGCTGAAAGTAAAAGCGAGCCTCTGGACTTGGGATGCGCTGTCATTTTGCTGATCGGTATCGCAATTATTTATTTGCTTGCCATGTGGCTTTTCGGCTCCTGGCCGCGTACCGTTTATTGGATACTTTTCCCGATAACAGCCATTGCAGCCGGGGCATGTTGCGGAGAAAAGCTGGATGCAGTCAAATTCTGCGGCGTCTGCATTGCATTATTTCTGCTTGGCTTCGGCTGGTGGACCCATACGACCTGTTTGAAGAAAGTCCGTGAACAGGAGGCTCTGGGCGAACGGCAGAAAAATAACTGTTTGAGTGTAAGTGTCACGCATCAGCAGAATCTTTTGCAGAAATTTTCCGGACAAAAAACGGTTTTTCTAACAGCGGAATGGGAAGCCAATGTTTCAGCCATCAAACAGGGAGATACCGATAAAGAATGCCGTTATGTCGTCACGAAAAAATATTTGGGGCAGGAGATTAAAACGATTCCCCCGGATGAGGTTATTCTTTCATGTAAAAAACACTCTGAGCACATAATCAGGGCTCAGGTGTTCATTCTTAATTTTACAAAAAAACCTAATACCAAATAATGATATTGAAAAAAAGGGAGATCACTGTTATGTTGCGTAAATTTATGTTTCTTTCGCTGTTTGCGGCTGCATCTTTTTTGCTTTGCGGTTTTAACGAAGCACAGAAACAATTGAATGCCGGAGTAAAGTTTTACGAAGCAAAAAGATTTTCTGAAGCAGTTGAATGTTTCAGAAAGGCTGCTGCCAAAGGTGATATGGTTGCTCAAAACAACTTGGGTGTGTGTTATGAGAACGGGCAAGGTGTTGCTCAAAATTATGCCGAAGCCGTGAAATGGTTCCGAAAAGCTGCCGAACAAGGGGATGCCAACGCTCAATTCAACTTAGGGCTGTGCTATCACAACGGGCAAGGTGTTGCTCAAAATTATGCCGAAGCCGTCAAATGGATCCGGAAAGCCGCTGAACAGGGGGATGCCACCGCTCAAAACAACTTGGGTGTGTGTTATGAGAACGGGCAAGGCGTTGCTCAAAATTATGCCGAAGCCGTGAAATGGTATCGTAAAGCCGCCGAACAGGGGAATGCCACCGCTCAAAACAACTTGGGTGCGTGTTATGAGAACGGGCAAGGCGTTGCAAAGAATCAACTGCAAGCTATGAAATGGTACACGCAAGCCGCTGCACAGGCGTATGCTGTCGCTCAATATAACTTGGGGCTGTGTTATGAAAACGGGCAAGGCGTTGCAAAGAATCAACTGCAAGCTATGAAATGGTACACGCAAGCCGCTGAACAGGGGTATGCTGTCGCTCAATGTAATTTGGGTATTTGTTACTACAACAGCGAGAATTATGCCGAAGCCGTCAAATGGTTCCGGAAAGCCGCCGAACAGGGAGAGGCACGGGGAGAATATTTACTCGGCATTTTGTATGCCGAAGGCAAGGGGGTGCCGGCAAATGAAAACGCAGCGATCCAGTGGTTGACAAAAGCGGCAAAGAAAGGATTTAAAGCCGCTCAGGATACCCTCAAAGAAGCCGGGGTAAAGTATTGATTTAAAACACTGATTTAAAACACTGATTTAAAAATAAAAAAGGAAAACGATCATGGCTGAAATAACGATCAATTGTCCGCATTGCAACGTGCAGTTGGATATGGATGAATCCTATTTTGGGGTGGAGCTGGAGTGTCCCCAGTGTCATAATAATTTCACACAGCCCAAACCGCAGACTTCGATCCCTGACGCCGCCGCCGCTGTTCCCCAGGCACCTGCTGTGCCTCAGGCAACTGCTGTTCCTCAGGCAACTGCCGTTGACGCCGTTCCTCAGGCCGCCGCCGTTCCTCAGGCAACTGCCGTTGACGCTGTTCCTCAGGCAACTGCTGCAAGTTCCGTGGAAAGGATGCGCGCCTCTTCTGATTTGGATAATAAAAGGATGCGCAAATCTTCCAAGCGGAGTAATAATACCGATTTGTCAGAAGAACGTGCCATACTGCGCGATTTTTTTGAAAAAATAGAGGCGGTGGCTACTTCTGCTGCTGTTGCTACTGTTATTGCACCTCCTGTGGGATGTCTGTTAGCTATTTTTGCTGCAATCGCCACCACCCCCGACCGCAAAGCAGTCAAAGCTTTCCTGACTGTTGCTGAAAAAGACAGCGAATATTTCAATTCTTTGGATGCTCTTGCTCTTTACGGTAAAAAAACAAATCAATTGGTGACCAAAGAGTACACACTCACCTCTCCGGCAATCAACTATGAGCCGATTTGTGATGGTCCGGATTTCAAAGTTGCTTCGGGAAGTGACGGTACCTTTTTGTACTCTCTTGAAGAAGTTGTAAAAGTCTATACATTTGAGGATCAGCTGCTTATTTTTAAAGCCTATTGGGACTATTTGACCGGCGAGCTGGTCGATGAATCCTTTTCAACATTCTTCTATCGGGATATCACCAGTGTAACAACTTACAGAAGTTATGCAAATTTCAAGAAGGAAAAAAAGGAAATCACCGCTGCCGACAGGGCAAAAGCCTACAAAAAACACTTTCTGAAAATCCTGCCTTTAATGCTGCTGATAGCAGGTTTTTTAGCAGCTATTGGAGCGGGCGTGGGTATTCTGATTTCGGATGGGTTAGCTCCTAGCTTCTGGATATTTGGACTTATTGGGTTTGCCGGTGGCATTTTTCTGGGGAAATACTTTCTCTCCCAGTTATATGCAAAATTACAGGGACATATCAAACGGGTCAGAAAAGCAGATTCTCTTGTGATCGCGACCCCGAGTAACAAAACGGCGATCCATATTTTGAGCGATGAATGGATCGAAGCACAGGATTGTGTTTTTGAATCCCGTACTGACGCTGAAAAACTTTTCCATGCCATCCGGAAAATGATCGAAGAAAAGAAAGAAATGGCAAAATGAGTAAGATCCAATGCCTGACTTGCGGCGGAATGGCTGAGCTGGGCGATGAAATTTCAGGAGATTGTCCCTATTGCGGATGCCGGGTCGAATACAAACGTATCTCTTCCTTCAACGGTGTCCGGAAAAGTGATTTCGGAAATATCAGAAAACTCTTTGAGTCTGCCGCTCAGGGAAGCGGAAAACAAGAGCCTCTGCCCAAAGAAAAAAGCGATCTGGCTTTGGCTCTCTGTTATTTGCTTGCCGGTAATTTTGTTCTGGCAAAAAAAACACTCTCCCGGATCATCGAGAACGATCCGGCAAATGCAGAACCTTATTACTACTACGCATTGACGCTGGTCAACGGCAGAAGTCTTTCTGAAATAAACATGGCCGAAGCCAGAGAGATCTCCGGCTGTCTGAAAACGGCAATGGCGTTTGACGATGACTTTGTTTTCCCGAAACTTTTTTATGCGCTGTTGTGCATAGAATACTATGAAGCCAATGATTTGCGTGCTCCGGAAAACGGATACGCTCTTCTGGAGGTAGCTGCAGAAACAGAGGTCGATTCAAAAGAACTTGAGTTTTTCAAATCGGCAGTTGATACAAATATAATATAAGATAAAAAAATCTTGTTCAAATATAAAAAAGGAATCAAAAAATGGCATCTTACAGTGTAAAATGTCCCCATTGTCAAAGGGAGCTTACAGTACAAACAGAATGGGCGAATATGCAGACGGCCTGTCCCATCTGTCAAAAGAGTTTCATAATCCCGCCTCCCTCCGCAGAAGCCGTACCGCAGGCGACTGTCGCAAACAGCAATCCGCCTTACCGGAGATCCAATCCGCCTTATCAGCGGTCCAACCCTCCTTATCAGCGGTCCAACCCTCCTTCTCAGCAACCCGGGATGCAGGTTCCTCCGCAGCGTCCGGCAACACAGTATCAGAAACCGCAAATACAAACTGAATCGCAATCAGGCGGCGGAAAAAAAGGATTAGCCAGTGCCCTTCTCGTCTTATTGTTTTTGGGCGGCTTTCTTTTTTATGACTATTATCTGGAACCGGCATTGACTTTCAATAAGCTGAAGAACAAATGCGAAACAGTGCAAATACCGAAAATTTTGAAAGAATTTTACGGCAATGTTTCCGACATCCAGGTTTCTCTGAACAAGGGAGACAGAAAAGACATCTACAAAGGAAAGGTGGAATACACCAGAAATGGAAGACGCTTCTCCCGGCCGATCAAAGTGACATGTTCGATTTCCGGCAACAAGGTCAACTATAATTTCGCTTTGGATTTCCAATATCAGAACAACGGCAAATACCTTGAAGAAGACGCTGATTATTTCTTTGATAAACTCAAGCAAGACAATGAAGAACTTAAAAAATATAGTATTCACTCCGTGGACCGCGTCGAAACAAACCAGGTCATAAAACAAAGTCCCCTCCCCTACTATGGCAGCATCGCTTATTGTACGATCCGAAACAATCGCAACGGCAAAGTCGCCATTGCTGTCAGTGTGTTCGAGAAAAATCAGTCTGTACAATACTCTATTGATATCACCGAAAAAAACATTGAAAATAACATAAATGCCTTGAAAATTCTGGCAGCCGGCGGCGATGCTGTCGCTCAATTCAACTTGGGGATGTGTTATGCCGACGGGCAAGGCGTTGCTCAAAATTATGCCGAAGCCGTGA
>JAZQYS010000457.1:0-7103 GCA_045633645.1 Victivallaceae bacterium
CGAGACGCCCCCTTTTTGTCAGACAAGTCAGACAGGTCAGACAAGTCAGACACAAGCGTCACGCCCCCGCAGACAGCATGCCGCCGTTGCCATCAAACAGGCATACCCCGTGGCAACTCTGCCCCGGGCTATTTCATACTGCGTGGGTCTTATATTCCCGGCGTTGTTTTCAACCGGGCTGCCGTTTCTTTGAGGATTTCGGCATATCGGGCGATTGAGGCCACTTCAGCTTTTTCTTCTCTGCCGTGTGCATCGGTTGAATTCAGTCCCAATATGATGACCGGGGCCTGACCGTTGACAAAATAACTGGCATCTGTTGCACCGTGCATACGGTTGTAAGGCGGCGCAAATCCCAGGTGTTTTTCCATACATTCTGCAAGAATCTTCAATTCGGGCGCATCTTTTGATACGACAACCGGGTCGCGGTAAGAAAGCAATTCCACTTCGAGACGGGTCTTTTCACGCAGAGATTGCAGGATTTCTTCACGCGCAGATTGTTCAATGTAGCGGAAATTGATAATCATTTCTGCTGAATCCGGAATCTTGTTGGCGATGATTCCGGATTTTACAATCGTCAGAGCCATTGAATTCTGCCAGGGAGACTCTTCTGTCGGATTTTGCCAGTCTGATTTGAATCGCGCATAACCGTCTATCAATTTATCGGCAGCATTGTCAAAGTAAAAGGGTCTTGAAGCGTGTCCGCTGACACCGCGGGCGGAAAGACGGACATTCATAGTCCCCTTTTGTCCGTAAGTAATTTTATCTGAAGAACCGTCCAATACGCAAACCAGACGTTTGGCGGTATATTTTTCGGCCATATATCCGGTCGTTGCGCCGCCGATTTCTTCATCTGCTGAAAAAATGGCTCCGATAGAAAGTGTTTTATCTGCTTCACACAAAGTTTTGACAATACAAACCGCGCTGCCCAGACAGTCCCCGGCTCCCCGGGCATACATCCAGCCGTCACGGATAACCGGTTCAAACTGCATTTCATCTTCAACCGGAACCACGTCAACATGCGCGTTGAGCAGCAGATCGGGCGTTTGACCGCAAGCAGTTGAAGCATAAAGCACTTTTTTGCCATCAAGATTTTCCATCACACAATACACACCCCGTTCCTGTAAAAAAGCACAGAGTGTTTCCTGCACCTGATTGACGGCTGAGGTATTTTCCGAAACAGGACGGAGACGGATCAATTTTTCAAGCAGTTCAATATAAATATCCATAATTTATTCAGCCTTTCTGTGGAAAGCATTCAGATTGTCTTCTGATACTTTTTTCCAGATATCGGCATAAATTTCAGGGTTATATCCGGGTACGTCAAAGACATTGGCGGGATC
This sequence comes from Victivallaceae bacterium, assembly GCA_045633645.1. GTDB lineage: Bacteria > Verrucomicrobiota > Lentisphaeria > Victivallales > Victivallaceae > UBA1784. The sequence goes on from JAZQYS010000457.1 coordinate 1,341, forward strand.
GGCTATTTCAGAGAGGATTTTTTTGTCGGTTTCAATATCAAACAGCACATATTTTGTCGGGTAGTTGTTGGTTGAGCCATCCGTCCCCCAGAGGACGCGGTTTGGCAGATCGTCAAAGCCGGACATATACAGCCGTTTAAGCACCTCTTTACGGTAAACAAAGGGCGTTCCGGGAGTGATATCCACATAAATATCGCTGTGGAAGAATCCGTTGCGGGCTTCTCCGACAATGGCATTGAATTCATCGGTCCAGGGCCAGCCCGCATGGGCAAGGGCAAAACGCAATCCCTTGATGGCGAGGAGTTCTTCAAATTCTATGGGACGGTTATATTTGGCGGCACAGTTTTTGCTGTACAATATGCCGCAGTGGAACAGCACAGGCAGCTGACACTCTGCCATCACCTGCACAGCGGGAAGAGTATCGTGCGGATAATAGTGACTGCAAATGATTTTGAATCCGTGAATACCCTGTTCGGCTGCAGTATGAATCTGTTTTTCAAAATCATCCGCCGTCGGGTCAATCCAGAAAAGAGGATGAAAACCCGGCGTTTGTGAAGTAAACTCCAGAACCTTTTCCAAACGGTATTCCCAGCTCTGATCGGCGGATTCTACCAAACCGTGTTTTGCCGGATAAAGACTGATGATATTTCCGCCTGTAATACCGGCGGCGGAAGCTTTTTCAAGAAATTCCTGCGGCGTATCGCTTTTGCCGTAGTACATGTGAATATGATTGTCCAGCATACCGACCTCCTGTTGTATGTTTTTTCTGCTGATAATATGACTCCTCAACGGTATTTTGTCAAGCGCAAAACGGTTGTTTCAAATGTAATGCAATAATCTTTTTTGGCGGATAAGTGTATTTTTTCGGCAGATTGCTGTATGATTATGTCAAATAGTGTGCTATAATATCTTTTGGACATACAATAATTTTTAAAGACGGAGTTCCGGAATTATTATGAGAATTTTTACAGCAGTTGCCGTTTTTGCTGTCCTTGCAAGTTTGAATGCAGCAGAAAAAGTAAGCCTTGTCAACACCTTTGAAAAAAGCACAGAGGGCTGGAATACCCCCCGCTACTGGAACGGAAATCTGTCAAGAGTCAACGGAAAAATGAAGTTGATTCCGACTGTCAAAAACGGAAAGACTTTCGGCAGATGTACCAAGATGATTTTGAATCTGCGTCATTTGAGCGGTTCTTTACTGGAACTTTCTTTTGACGGTGCCGGAAATGGAACTGTTGCCATCGGCGCCATGCTCTTTCCGGATGCGCCGAAAAAGCCTTATATGGTTGAATTCGGCAAAATCACGCTTTCTTCAGACAGCCGCCGTTTCAAACAGGTCCTTGATTTTTCAAAATATCAGACTGACCGCATTTCTCTTACCTTTGAAATTCCTGCCAGCAGCAGTTTCACCTTTGATAATGTGAAACTTGTTTCCCGCGTTGATGATAAAATCAAAATCACTGAACCTGAAATTCCTGTTATGCGCGAGACCGCAAAGGATATCCGTGTTAAAACCAATTCTCCCGGCAGAGATTTTTCTGTTTTCAGCGGTGCGGATGTCTTTACCGTCAAATCCCTTGCCGATGGAACGGTGGTTATCCCCGCTCAAAAAATCAAATGGGCAAAGGATCGTTCCTCTGATATAACTGTTTCCGCCAACGGCACAAAGACGAGATTCCAGACTTCGATCGTTCCGGCGGCTGATTACGATAAAAACATTGCTCTTGCTCAAAAAATCGGCAAATCTCCTGTGCAGATTGTCTGGTTCGGCGACAGCGAACTTGACTTTGACCGCAGCAGAAATACGCCTGCTCAAGTTAATTTTTATCTCAATGCGGCAAAAGAGAAATCTTCATACTTCAACTTTGCCGTGGCGGGAGACTCTCTTCTGCGGGTCGATGCGCGTTTGACCGGAAGATACGCTCCCCGTCCTGAAGCGTACCGCGATCTCGGTAAAGCCCGTCCGGATCTTGTGATTATCATGCTCGGACACAACGACTCCATGACCCGGAGTCAGAACAAATTTGCTGATTCCCAGGTTCCCGTCAAGGCGCAGAGGGGATTGGCCCGCAATGTTTTGCGCAATATCCGCACCCGTTATCCCGAAGCGCGGATCTTGCTTGTTTCTCCACTTGCCCTTGATGGAGCTTTTCTTAAAGCGCAGTCTGAAAAGAATGCCCGGGGCAGAGATTATGTCTGGTTCGGTTCGCCTGAAATGATGACAAAGTTCCTCAACAACTGGCGCGCGTCTGCCAGAGAGGCAGGTGTGGAATTTCTTGATATCTATACGCCGATGTCAAAAATCACCGACCGTTTGAAATACTTCAAAAAAGGTGATGAAGTTCACTTGAACGCTTCCGGACACGTTATGCTGACCGGAAAAATCATGGCATATCTTGCCGCCAATTCCAACTGGAACAAGGTTAAAAAATACACTGCGGCTGAAAGTGTCTCCTTTAAAGCCAAAAATCTTGCAAACGGCGAATTTCATGCAGGAACAGGTTCCGTGAAATTGATCGGGAAACGCAAATTTTCTTCAGACGGCGCGCTTGAAATGGACGGCATCACCAACGCTGTCACCATGACGGGAGCCGCTGCCGTTGATATCAAAAAAGGTTTCACTCTTGATATTGTCTGCAAATCTGAAAATGTTCCCGGCAACGATGCGACCTCTCTTGCCTATGATACCTGTTTTTATGCACCGGACTCCTTTGTGCTCACCCGCTATCAGCGCGGATTTTATATGCTGTATTTTGACGGAAAAAAGTATCAGCGCGCCTTTAATCTCGGACCGTTTTTTGATCTGAAAAAACCGCAGGCGCATCATATTGCCATGACCTGCAAATACCATGAAGCCGTTGATCAGGGGGAAATCTGGACGGAAATTCAAATTTTTATTGACGGAAAAGCCGTTATTTCCCATAAACTGCCCAAAGTCAAATTTCTGCCGCCCGCCGGAAACATTGAATTCGGTGCCTCCTCCCGTTTCGGTAAATACTGGAATCTGGGCGGAAAACTTTACGGCGGAGCTTATTTCACCCGTATCCTGACTGAAAAAGAAATCCGCGACCGCGTCCTTGAGTTCAAAGATGTTGTCAAACCTGCCTTTAAACTTGCGGCATCAGTTCCCGCGCAGACGCTCAAAGCCATTAACTCTGCAAAACTTACGCCCGCTCAAAAGGCCGGATGTATCAATCTTGCCAAAAGCAATTTTAAAGATTTGGATAAAGTGCTGAATAATCCCGGCAAATATCTGCTTTCTTTTGGAAAAAAAAACGTCCTGACCCTTTTGAATTATCCCGGAAGTGTCCGTGTCATCTCTTTATATGACAACTCTGCCCGCCGTGAGCTTTTCAGCTGGAACAATCCGCTGTGGGAGGCGCACTTTTTGAGCGGAAACAAGAAAACGGTTCTGCCGATGAATGCCTTTGAAAGCCGTTTGCTTTCTGCTCCCAAAAACGTGAACGGCGTTGTCACTTTTTCTCTTGCGCACAGCCGCAAGGCCGCTCCTGCGGCAAAAGGAACATCCAGCTGGCGGTTTGACGGCAAACGTCTTGATTACAAACTTGATCTTCAAAGCCTGTCCGGTGCAGCCTCTCTTGACAGGGTGACGCTTCCCTCTCTTGTCATTGCGCCGCTTGATGAAAAAAATACCAATATGGTCATTCCCGAAGCGGGCGGACTGCTTTATACGCAGGCGGTTCAAAAGAAACTCACCTACAACGGCGTTTATCCCCGTATGCTCACCTCAATGCAGTTTGCGGCGGTATATGATAAACAGGGCGGTGTCTATTTTTCTCCTGCCGACCCTCAAGCAAGGACAAAAGAATATGCTCTGCGGGTAGATTCCGACGGAACGACCGTACAAATCCATTGGCCGGCTGCATTCATCAAACGCAGCATTCCCAATTCCTTCTCTTCTGAAACGCCTGTTTCCGTTGAAGCCTTTACCGGAGACTGGTACGATACGGGTCTGCTCTACCGCAAGGAACTTGACAGAATAAATGCTCTCTGGTGGCGCAAAACGCTCCCAAATACCGATACGCCGGAGTGGTTCAGAAATAATGCCCTCAACTTGCTTGTGTTTCACATTCCCTCTCCTGAAAAAGCCATTGCTTTCAGAAATTATCTGGAATGCCCCTACGCCATTCAGCACTGGTATTGGTGGGAACGCGGTCCCGGACACCACCTCTGCCCGATCCCCCGCGCCAATGCTGAATACATTGCCTATTCCAAGCTGATGAAACAGCATGATATTTCTGTTGTCAGCTACACCAACGGCAGATTGTGGTCTACCAGGGACTGCAAGGGCAAAGCCACGCTTTACAACACCCTCGGCAAAGAGGCGGCAGTCAAAAAAGCCGATGGTTCCATCCAGCTGGAGCCTTACGGTGCCATGTGTGCGGTGCTTTGTCCCGCCTCAAAAATTTATCAGAAAGCGATGTTTGATATGGTCACCCGCCTGACCGCGCAGGGTATTTCCGGCTGTTTCATCGACCAGCTGGGCGCGGCGCGTCCGATCCTCTGCCAGATCCCGACCCACGGACATCCGGCCAATGACAACAAAAGCTGGAATGTCAACGGACACCGCAAAGCCTTTATGCCCATTAAAGAATATTGGAAGAAAAACAACATTCAGACAGTCATGAGTACCGAAGACAACTCCGAACACTGCGTCGGACTCGTTGATGCCATGGCGCCGTGGCGCTGGATGTACGATCATCAGATCCCGCTGCACGTTCTGGTTTACTCCGGAAGAACCCAGTATATCAGCCGCGATCCTGTTGGTGCGGAACTCAAGGGAACCTTCCCCAAAGTGGCTTTTCAGATGATCCAAGGCGAACAGATGGGACACTTCGGAACGGTTGAAATCACCTCTCCTGCCAAGGGTAATTTCCGTAGATTCCTCAAACGTCTCTGTCACCTGCGCCTTGCCATGATCGATTATTTCAACTGCGGTTTGATGCAGCGTCCGCCGGTCTTTTCCGGACTCGGCAAAAAAATCTATACCCGCTGGGGCAATCACGGTACAAAAGATGTCGGTACTTACGCCGTCATTGCCAGTGAATGGAAATGGAAGGGCACTTCTGTCATGGTTCTTGTCAATACGACCGATTCCGCCCGCAGCGGAAAGATTGTCTCTGCCCGCAGCAATCCGGTTGCCGTCTTCACCTCTTCGGGAAAGAAAGCGGCGTTGAACAACTCTTTTGCCATTGAACCTTACGGCTGCGAACTGCGGGTCTACGGCAAACGTCCTGATGCCGGAACGATGCAGAAATTTGAAAAACATTTTGCCGTCATCCGCCGGACTGCATCCGAAAAAGATCCCTTCGGTGTTGACAAAATGGAGTTTCCTGATTCCCCCGCCTTTGATGCCCGCAAATGGCAGCAGTCCGCCGCTTCTCCCATCGTTCTCGGTGCGCGTGTCAACCGTGATCTTATGGTGCTGGACAACGTCTTTTACGGCGTGTTCTATGCCGGAATTGCCGACTTCGGCAAACCTTCGCGCGGCGTCTTTGAAGTGGAACTTTCTGCTCCGAGTTATAGCGGCGGCGGCAACATTCAGATCATGACCGGACACCCCGACAGCGGAAAACTTGCCGCATCCATGATTCTTGACCGCAAAAATGTCCTCACCGACAGCTGGAGCGATTACCGTAAATACCGTATTCCCGCCAAAGTTCTTCTCGGCGGAAAACATAAATTATTCTTTAAACTCAATGGCGGTTCAGTTTGCAATTTCCGTAACTGGCGCTGGATTCC
>JAZQYS010000458.1:0-6354 GCA_045633645.1 Victivallaceae bacterium
CCAACTCAGGACGGAGCTTGACTTTACCTGAAACAGCATCCCGCCGTTCAATAAAGTCCACTTCATCTCCAAAGAAACTGACCCGGACAAAATCATTGCGCTGAGGTTCGTACACATCAACAACATCTCCGCGCACACGGAATTGTCCCCTCTCCGGAGCCGCATCATTGCGGGTATACTGAATATCCACCAGACGGGCAAGAAAATCATTTCTGCTTAGCGTATCACCGCAGGCAATCCGCACGCACATTTCGGTAAATTCCTCAGGCGCACCCAAACTGTAAATACAGGAAACACTTGCAACCACAATCACATCACGGCGTTCAACCAGACTTGTTGTCGTAGACAAACGCAGACGTTCAATTTCAGCGTTGATACTGGAGTCTTTGGCAATATAGGTATCAGTCTGCGGAATATAGGATTCCGGCATATAGTAATCGTAGTAACTGACAAAATACTCCACAGCGTTTTCTGGAAAGAAACTTTTAAATTCGCTGTACAACTGCGCAGCAAGCGTCTTATTGTGCGACAGAACAAGTACAGGACGATCCATACCTGCAATCGCACAGGCAAGCGTATAGGTCTTTCCGGATCCGGTTACACCCAGCAGAGTCTGACGCGATTTGTGTTCGGCGAAGCCCTGTTTGAGCTGTTCAATCGCCTGCGGCTGATCTCCGGCGGGCGGAAAAGGTGCGTGGAGTTTAAAAATGCCCATATCAAATCATTCCGGCAAAGGGATGTTTGTGCGGATGACGGAGCAGACGGCACTGCTTGCACATGAAGCCGTCAAGTCCGAGAATTGTCGCAGTTTTATCCGTCTGATAAAGTTCCACAGTTTCCCCGACGGCAACGGTTTCATAATCAGGAGAATTATCGGCAATAATCAATCCGGGTCCCCGGACAATTTCAATGCCGATTCTGGATTTTTCACTCAACACAAGATGATTGACATCTTCTGTGGAATTACTGAAAGCAAGTCCGATACCGACTTTAAACAAACTTTGAGTAATACTTCTGTAATAGGCGGAACTGCCGTGAACACTTGACAGACACACACCGTCACCCACAATTTCATGGGCATACAACTCGCCGTCAATCCACACCCGGTAACGCAATGCACTGGCACGTTCAAAATTGTGAATAAAAACGTCATTGAGTGCCGTGATTTCCTTGCCGTTGACTTTGGCGGCAACTTTCGGAAGTACAAAAGCCTTTGCTTTTCCGGAAATCAATTCCTGCAAACGCACTTCAGCTGAATGTTGTCCGCACGGAGAAGCTGTTGCCGCGTCACGCAAGGGAAACTTGGGAATTCCCGGATAATCCCGTTCAGCCCCGAGCAAAGCACCATCGCCGCCGTGAGTAACGACCAGTTCAAAACCACTGTCACTCTCTTCAAGTCCGAAATTTTTCAACAGGGGACGGATATCATCCAGATTTTTACCGAGCAATTTTATTTTCATAAGGCAGTTCACTCCTTGCTTTCAATCGCATAAAGAATTGCGGCGGCGGCATTTCCGACGTTGATGGAGGCTTTCTCTCCATGCATCGGCAGAGAAACAAGTCCATCTACAACTTCAAGAGTTTCAGGATGAACGCCCAATGCCTCATTGCCGAAAATCACGGCAAGCGGAAAATTATATTCCCTTTTCCATGCGGGGACGCTTCCCGGCAGCGGTTCAGCGGCAAGAATTTCTTTCACACCTTCTGAACGCAGCACTTTGACTGCTTCAAGAGAACTTTCAAAGCAACGGCAGGGAACCATTTTATCTGAGCCCATCGCCGTTTTTTCAAGCCGGGGGTGCGGCGGAGCGGGCGTATAGCCGCAGGCAATGATTTCATCTGCCCCCAACGCCTCAGCAATGCGGAAAATATTACCCACATTGTGCGCACTCCGCAAGCGGTCAAGTACAATAACAAGTTTATTCTTCATTCCGTTCCGCCATATTTTTCTTAAAAAATACAACAGCAAAAACAATACTCAATCCACAAAACACCGCCATAACGGGGAATGCCGTTCCGCTGGTAGAAGGCGTCGTCAGCAATCCTCCGGCAAAGGGTCCGACGGTTCCCATCACGCCGACGATGATCTCATTGATTGCCACATAACGCGTACTGTTGACAGGTGAAATCAGAGAGTGATAAACGAACATAAAGTAAAAGTACCCGGAATACATGCCAAAGAGAACTGCCGCAACAGCAAACATTATTTTTCCGCTGCCGAATCCGAAAATCAGCAAAGAAGCAATGCCGCACAATCCTGCCAGAACAACCGGTAAAGCCTTATACATCATGGTCTTTACATTTATCAAAGCAAGTGCGGTAAAGGCCTGAACAAAACTTACAACAGCAAGAATGATTCCCGCTTCTGCTCTTGAAAACTCAAGCAGATGGGCACGGTAAGGAACCAGACAGCGGATAACAAATATAGCGATCGTTCCAACGCCGCCGATGATCCACCCCGCCCATACACAATCCGGCATACCTCCGGTTTCAGGCAGGCAGGAACCCTGTTCATCCGCCGTATTTTCACGCCGTTTAACAGTTTTGGAAACAGCAACGATACCGCCTGCAATCACAAGTCCCAAGACGGCATTGATAACAAAACTCAAATTTACAGGCAGAAGTCCGAAGACAAACGGACCGGTCGCCATTCCGAGACTCCAACTGGTTGTATAAAGAGCCGACGCCCGGACAACGCCCGTATTCTGATCCTGTTCTATGGATTTTGCAAAGACCTGAAAACTGGTGCAGTAGGTTGCAGCAGCAACACCGGTCAATGCAATCCAGATAAACTGAGTATAAACTCCGGGGAAAAGCAAAAAACCCGCTGAAGCGGCAGTTATCATCAAACCGCCTGCAGAGATAAGCACAACGGAGTTCTTTACAGTAGTAACCTTCCCCGCAATAAATGAAACAACAGAATAAACCAGAGACCAGGTGGAAAGTGTCGCTCCCACTACCCAGCCGGGGGCTGAAGCCTGAGAACAACGCAAAGCGGTGATAAAAAATACGCCGCCGCAGACAAAATTAACCAGTATGGGAAATAAATACGATAACAGCTTGATCATGGTTCAAACCCGTTGTTTTTATTCAAAAACAGCCGGAAAATTTTTCCGGCTGCTTTTTCAGTTTTTCATATTCAACTCTTCGGGAACGGATTATTTTTCATCCATTTCCTTGAGGGCAGCCTTGCGGCTCAGGCGGATTTTGCCGGCACTGTCAATGTCAATGACTTTGACGGTGACGAAATCGCCTTCCTGACAGATGTCAGTGACCTTGTTCACGCGGTAATCCGCCATTTCAGAAATGTGGAGCAAGCCGTCCATTCCGGGCAGAATTTCAACAAAGGCACCGAAGTCACGCAGAGTGACGACTTTGCCGCGGTAGATCTTGCCGACTTCTGCTTCAGCGGTGCAGGCAACAACACGGTCTCTGGCAGCATCAAGTTTGCTCTTGTTACTGGCCATGATTTTGACAACACCGGCATCATCAACGTCAATGGAAGCTCCGGTTTCTTCAGTGATGGCGCGGATATTCTTTCCGCCGGGACCGATGAGAGCACCGATCTTTTCGGGATTGATTTTGATGACTTCCAGACGGGGAGCGCGTTCACTGATATCAGCGCGCGGAACTGCGATACAGCCTTCAATCACATCCAGAATCTGCAGACGGGCAATGCGGTTGCGTTCCATCGCTTCGCAGAGCAAGTCAATCGGAATGCCGGGGAGCTTGAGGTCAAGCTGGAATCCGGTGATACCGTTGCGGGTACCGCAAACCTTGAAGTCCATATCGCCAAAATGGTCTTCAGCACCGAGAATATCAGTAAGGAGCAGACGCTCGCCGTTATCTCCGGTAACCAATCCGCAGGAAATACCGGCAACAGGGGCGGTGATCGGCACACCGGCATCCATCAGAGCAAGGGTGGCACCGCAGACAGAAGCCATAGAGGTGGAACCGTTGGAGCTCATGATTTCAGAGACGCAGCGCACAACATAGGGGAAGTCAGCGGGAACGACTTTGGAAACAGAGCGTTCAGCCAGATTTCCGTGTCCGATTTCGCGGCGTCCGGGACCGGCGATTTTGCCGACTTCGCCAACGCTGAAGTTCGGAAAGTTGTAATGCAGATAGAAGCGTTTGACACCGATTCCGGTTTCGCTGTTGAGGTCGTCATATTCCTGAGCATCTTTGTCGTTACCCAAAGTTGCAATGACCATCGCCTGAGTTTCTCCGCGGGAGAAAAGAGAGCTGCCGTGAACCACGGGCAGAACGCCGACTTCAGCAGAGAGAGGGCGGATTTCGGTAATGGAACGTCCATCGGGACGATACTGTTTTTCAAGAATGATTTTGCGGGTGATGGTACGGACATAATCATCAAAACCTTTGGCGGTTTCAATGGCAAAATCGCTGTCGCTCATATCGGCAAACTGTTCGCGCAGAGCAGCACGCAGATCAGCCAGCAGAGCGTTGAGAGCATTGTTGCGGTCCTCTTTACCGGGAACGGTGCAAACCTGTTCTATGGTGGGAGCGCAGAAGTTTTCAAGAGCGGTCTGGAGGGCTTCGGGAACCAGATAGAGTTTGTAGTCCTTCTTGGGACGGCCGGCTTTCTGAGCCAGTTCAATCTGGGCAGCGCACTGTTTTTTGACAGCTTCATTGGCGAAGTACATCGCAGCACGCATATCTTCTTCACTGATGAAATCAGCTTCACCCTCAAACATGATGACCTGGCCGGGACGTCCGGCATAGATCAGTTCAAGGGAACTCTTTTTCATCTCTTCATGAGTCGGGTTGACGATGAACTTGTCACCGATCTTACCGATACGGACAGCACCGATCGGACCGTCAAACGGCAAATCGGAAACCATCAAACTCACACTGGCACCGAGCATGGCAAGCACGTCGGCGTCATTGACACCGTCAGTACTGAGCATGAGGCACTGGATCTGCACGTCATGGAAAAATCCTTTGGGGAACAGAGGACGGATGGGACGGTCAATCATGCGGCAGGTGAGGATTTCCTTGGTGGAGGGTCTGCCTTCACGTTTGATATAGCCGCCGGGGAATTTACCTGCGGCACTGTATTTTTCGCGGTAGTCAACCTGCAGGGGGAAGAAGTCGGTGCCTTCGCGGGGTTCTCCGGCGCAGGCAGTTGCCAGAACAACCGTATCGCCCATGCGGACAAGACAGCTTCCGTTTGCAAGTTTTGCGACTTTGCCGGTGGAAATTTCCATAGTCCGGCTGTCATCGATAAGAAAAGTTACTTTTTCTTCGGCCATGATTTTAATCCTTTCAGTTTTATTATTTTTCCTGAAAGGATCAGTTTTCTGTGCCGGATTACCCGCATTTTTTAAAAGTCCGCCGTTTTTCCGGCAACTTTCTGATGGCTGCGGAATCCCGGTATCGACACCCCGAAAATCTCCGGGAGACCGATACCGATTGAATTCCACACTCATCCCGGCAAAACCCGCACCTTGAAGACTGATCCTTTCGATCTAAATACAATCTTGATATATAAGATAACCCGCATTACGGTATTTTTCAAGTATTTTTCCGGTAAAAAGAACAGATAACGCGATTTTTCAACTTTCCTGCGAATGGTCTTCAATTAAATGCAGAAGTTCCGTCCCGCCCAGAATGATTCCCGGCAGCAGAAATATTGAAATAAACGGCGGCAGCAGAAAAAGAATATAAACAGTCATTCCGAAACCGTAAACACCGGACTTTTTCCCGCCAAGCAGAGCAATTTGCTCCCGCAGACTCAAATTCTTCAAGAACCCCGAGGGCAGCATGTAAGTCACCCCCAAACGGTACCCTGCAACGATTCCGAGAAGACAGGGACCGGCAAAAGGCACAAGAAAGGCAATTATTAAAAAGAAAAACGATATCAACAGCGTATTAAAACTGTAACAGCAGGATTCCCAAAGAAAACGCAACGCTCTTTTGAACGGAACATCTTCAAAATCAATTCTGTAATATTTTTTCTCATAGTGACGGATAAGGCTGTCAAAAGAGGGACCTGCAAATGTCTCATAAAAAACAAGCATGATCAATACGGCCGCAACAAAAGAAAGAATGGCAGCTCCTCCAACCGCTGCGGCAGAAACAACCGAAGATGCCCAACTTATCCAGTTGGGAAGAGAAGACACCCACTCCTCAATAACACGCCCCATGCGAGATGCCATACCGACAGCCAGAGCAAACAGCAAACACAAACACCCCGCCATCAAAACAAAAGGAATAGCGGCATATTTTATAAGTTTTATATCTGAGTAAAAACGAACCACGCCAACAAAGAAGCAGCTGATTCCCCCGAAAAACATCTTAAAATTCATTTCTGCAAATCATTCCTTATTCATC
>JAZQYS010000459.1:0-3913 GCA_045633645.1 Victivallaceae bacterium
CACAGCGGCAAGCCGCCGCACACCGCCGTTGCCATCAAAGCATACCGCAAACTTACCTGAGTTGATAAGTGTGGTACTCTTTTTGCGTCAAGTTGCGGTAATCAAGGAACACGCCTTTATCTGAAACCCGCAGCAGAGCATGTCCGCTTCCATTGGTAAAAAGCGGCGTTCTGATATTGCCGTTGAAATACTTTTCCCACAATTTACGGTGTTTGAGATATCCTTTTCTGAACTGATTTTTAAGCAGATCAGTTCCCGGTTTGAACGCCAGCTGTTTCTGAGGACGGCGGACTGTTGAATTCAAGATGAACTGGTTGATACGGTGTCCTGTCTTGCTGTTTTTGTATTCCGTGCAGGAAATATAATGTGTGTGTCCGCTCAAAACAATCGCGTTCCTGCTTTCAAGCAGAGTAAATAATCTGTCAAAATCGTCGGTCAGAATTTCAAACAGAGAGTTTTTATCCGTCGGAATCAGCGGCACATGTGAAACAAAAAAGGTATAACGGCTGTCGGGATTGGCTTTAAAAACTTTTTCCATGTAATCCAAATCAGGATTCATCACGTCATGAAAATAGAACAAATCTTTTCCGATACAAATATAATAATTACCGGTCTTGCCGGAATAATCTTTGACGATATTTTTAAGATAAGCGGGCATGGTGCTGTTCCATGCCTCAACTCCGGCAACACCACGGGGATCATGGTTGCCGACAACGGTAAGAACAGGACAGTCAAAACGTTTATCCATCTCGTTCAACGCATCTCGCAAATTCGCCTGATGCAGTTTTACAGTTCCGCAGTCGCCGTGAATCATATCTCCCAGCTGAACAGCATATTTGGCCTTGTTGACCCGGGCGCATTCAGCGGCATTATCCAGCAGTTCCGGCAGGTGTTTTTCCCACATCCTTGCGTTCAGTGGAATATTGTGGTTGGTATTGGCAGTGGACTCCGTCACCCAGAGCGTGTGATTGCGCCAAGAAAACATGCCGTCTTTATTTTTCGTTCCCACGCCATACGGCACTTTGGGTTTGAACGCAGGATAATTTTTATCGTGGTATTTCGGGAAATCATAATGGATATCTCCCAGCAACACCACATTGTAATCCCGATTTACACAACAGCCGCAAAAAAGCAGCGCACTTAAAAACAGAATCAACACTCTCAAAAACATTTCAGTCTCTCCTTGTATTGAATTGGAAAAGTTTTCCGGTTGAAAATTTATTTTCTCTCTCTTGCAGGCAGGATAAGTTTTTCTCCCGCCGGTGAACTTGCGATGACGCTGCCGTTTTCAAGAACAAGAAGTCCTTTTCCGTAATTGTACTTTTTTCCATTCCGGTCAAAAAGGACAGTAAATTTTCTGTCGATAAAAGGTATATCCGACAGAGCAAAATAATCCCAATCTGACGGAATCAGCGGATTGATGACAACGGAACCGTCCTCCGCCGGACGGAATCCGGCAAGTCCTGAAATCACAAGGTCACAATAGGAAGAGTGATTATAATATTTACTGCGTTCACCGCGGTCGGTATACCAGTATCCCTCATCGGGTTCATAATTTTCAGCCAGGTGCGGCACGCCGTCTTTGTAATGACAGAGCGTATACGTTTCAAGAAGTTTATAATAATCCTCAACTGAAACAAAACTCTGACGATAATCATTGAGCAGATTTGCCATGCCCGTCAAAGCCAGACTACTGGCAAAGGGCCAGCACCAGCCGTTCCACATACACATTCCGGGAATACTGTGTTCAACCAGATACTCCTCATGATTTTTTTCAAGAGTCCGCAAACCGTATTTGCCGCAGAAATATTCAGGATCTGTGATATACTTCCATGCGCAGGAATACTCTTCATCGGGCATATTGCAGAACCAGGGGAAATACCCCTCCAATTCCAGACCGTTGAGAAAAAACCGGTTGTCGCGGCGGCGGTCAACGAAAAAGCTCCGCTTTTTATGCCAGAGGAAAAATTGAAAATTTTTCTTGAGTGTCTGCGCTTTTTCTGCGAACAAAGCCGCTTCGCGCACACGCCCGAACTTTTCCGCCATGCGTGCCAGGGCAACGGCATCGGCGTACATATAACTGTTGATGGTCGGACGGTATCCCTCTCCGCCGTGACCTCTGCCGTAAGCAAGAGCAAGAAGAGAAAATTCCATACCGTCCCGGTCGGGAATCTGCCAGAAAAGTCCGTACTTTTGATCAAAGCGTTCCCGTTCCCAGGCAAAATAATTTTCAGCCAATCCGTCAAAAAGTTCTGAAAGAAATGTGTCATCACCCGAAACAAGTCCGTATCTGTATGCGCTGTCGGCAAGGGGAAAACTGTAAAGGCGCGGCGCAGCTTCTGAAGTAAGCCAGAACGAAAGATAATCTCTCATATAAGTTCTGTCGCCAATCCACCTGCCCTCAGAAATATGGTGCCAGGCGGGACAGCTGACAGTACCATCCACGCCGCTGTGAGAAACAGGTGTGGAAAACTCCGTTACGATGAATTTTCCGTTGGCCCGCCGGAAAAGATGAGTGGAATAAGCCATCCAGCGGAAACGGAAAATTTCCTCAATATGCGGATCGGGGCACTCAAACTGCGGAACTTTCGACTTGATATTTTCCATAACTTCCGAACCATCTGCCCTTATCAGGAACAGTTTTTACAGTTTACGCCGTTTGGATTTTCATAACCCGGACAACGGTATTTGTACCGTAAGGATACCCCGTACAGTTGACCGAAAGAATTCCGTGTTCAATATTTTGAGCGAAGCGGATTTCTTCGTTGTTATCCATCCAGACAGCGGATTTCACCTGAGAAGTAAAGTTATCAATGGCTCTTGCGCCGGCTCCGCCGATACCGGTAGCGACATTGGCATCTCCGCTGACTCTCAAATCAAACACAAAGTAATAAAAATCTTTGCCGTTCCGGAGCATAAAATCCCTGCCGTGACATTTGACTTCTGTTGCGGGGACAGGTTCATAAATTGCTTCTTCAAACATTTTGCACCACTTGCCGGCAGAGAGCAGAGCGGCTTTTTCGTAAGCGGGAATCGCGCCCTGCGCCTCAGGACCGATATTCAAAAGCAGATTGGCACGACATCTGCGGCTGCGTGAAAGCAGTTCAATAATATCACGCGGAGAAAAAAAGTTGAAGTCATTTCTGCCGATTGCCCAGTGATTGTTCATCGTCCTGCAGACTTCACCGGCAACGTATTTGGCGTGTCCCTCGCGGTCGATAAAAGAGGCATTGCCCTGCTCAAAAGTGACGGAGTCAATTTCAGGGTGTCCTATTCTGCCCAATTCATGCAATCCGGTATTGTTGACGATAATGGCATCGGGCTGGTACTTGCGGATTGTACCATAGAGTTCGCCTTCTTTCCAGTCGGAGTCCGGCCGTGACCAGTTGCCGTCAAACCAAAGTCCGCCGATCTTGCCGTAATTGCGGCAGAGGATGGCAACAGATTCCCGGAGATATTCCAGATACTCATTAAATTCCTCTTCAGAAAGATCCTGAGTTTTCTTACCGTGCCAATGCCAGTCAAGCGTGGTATGATAGAAGAAAGGAACGATATCATACTTGCGGCAGGCAGCAACGAACTCTGCAACCAAATCACGTCCGGCGGGGGAATGCGGTGCATCGTAAGTATTCAATCCGCAGGTATCATAGAGAGAAAATCCGTCATGATGGCGGGTTGTGAGGGTGATATACTTCATACCGGCATCGCGCGCGGTACGGGCAAGATCTTCGGCATTAAAATCGCAAGCGGTAAAAGTATCAACCAGCTTTTCATATTCCGGAATCGGAATCTGATAGAAATGCATTGCCCATTCACCCTTGCCCATCTGGGAATAAATTCCCCAATGGACAAACATACCGTAACCAAATTTTTCAAAAGCCTCAATCCGCGGCAGCGGCACTGGTACACTCAT
>JAZQYS010000460.1:0-2361 GCA_045633645.1 Victivallaceae bacterium
AACTTAAAAGAAGCGAACTTGCCGGGGGCAGTCTGAACGGGGACAAAATGCAGTTCAGAGTTGTAACAGGTTCTGCCGTTCCAAACATATAACCTGGGAATTGCGGCGGGAGTGAAGGTTTGCAGAACACCTTCACCGGCAACGGAATCGAGCCAGGCGAAATAATTTCCGGAATTGGGGACATACTGATTGCGTCCCGGGCGATAACTGAAAGACGCCGGACCATCGGGGGATTTCCAACAGAAAATATCCTGAACGCTGCAATCGCCGCCGGCAATAAACTCCGGATGAGTTCTGAAAGAGAGCTTTGCGGAAGAATCCATATCGTTGTAAAGCCGGACTTCAGTTTCAAGGAAGGGGGAATCAGCGGTAATGCGGTAGAAGATCTCATAGGAGATTTTTCCGCCTCTGCGCAGACTGTACTGACCGGAACGGTTCAGACGGATAAGAATCTCTTTCTTGCTTTTTTTCAACACTTTAAAGGAATAGGGAATCTGCCATCCGGGTCCTTGATACATACCGGGATTGTATTCAATTCCGCCGAAATCGCGGTAGGATTGCCCGACACCTTCAGCGAGCGTTTTTTCGCTTAAAAGAAGCTGATTGGGGGAATCTGAACTGACACTTAAACGACCGATTCTGCCGCCGAATTTCGGCAGGATAACGGCGTAAAGATAAGAGTTCTGTAAAATAATTCTGCCATCTTCTTCATCAAAGCGGCATCCGGAAACAGATTTGTTGTCCTTTTCGGTAAAAGTACCTGAAACAAGAACCGGCATGTAGGACTGAGCGGTGCGGCAGCGGAACACAACAGTTTTGCTGTTGAAACGGAAGATAACGTTGCTGTTCGGGATACATTCACGTTTGAGAGTTCTTGTTCCGTCAGAGAGGGAGGCAAAGACTTTACCCTGCCAGGCACCGTCATTTTCGGCACTTAAAGTCAGGGTATATTTACCGAGCTTGATCTTACCCCATTCAGCAAAGAACTTGCCGGAGGCAGGGAGATTAAAACTCTTTTGAGCAGAAACAGCAGAGGAAACTTTGACAGACTGCGGCTGTTTCATGACACGCGGGGGGAGAGTATTCTTTGACAGACTTATAATGCATCCGCCGGGATTGCCGATCAAGCCGGAAACAATGGTTTCATTGTTTTTGTGAACGACTTTGAGGGGAGTGCCTGCGGTGTAGTCAAAGGCATTGACGATGCCTGAAATGTTGATGGAAAACGGAATCATCACCGGGGCGGAACGCAGCGGGAAATCACCTTTGGCAACCGGAACAGTGTCGCGCCGGATGTAGTAACATGCCAGATACAACTTGCCGTTGAGAATCCACGGACGGATAACAAAGTTGGGATCATTGCAGATGAACGGACGATTGATGCCGACAGCGGCTATCATTTTCTGGAAGGAAACGAAACCTTTGCCGGTATTGTTGAATTCCCGTCCGGAGGGATAACCGCAGATAACGAGATTTCCTTTTCCGACCTGGGTGGTGGTCAAGGCGGCAGAACCGTCATTGTAACGGAGAAGCACACGGGTTTCTTCAGGGAAAAGGATTTCAAGTTTTTCGGGGGAAAACATATCAAAATCACTGTCAACAGTCTTTTTGGCACGGACTCCCGCCAGTTCGAGCAGAAAATCTTTTCTGTGACCGTATTCATCAAAACGTCCTGATTCGGGAGATGCGATCACGGTTCCGCCGCGCTGCATAAAACGCATGAGAGACGCAAAAAGTTTGCGGTTCATGTATTCAACGGCGGGAACGATCAAAAAGCGGCATTCAGCGGGGAGTTTTCCCTCCCATACAGCCTGCTCGTCAATACCGCGGGCGGGAATGTGCAGAGCCTTGAACGCTTCGTTGAGTCCGGTCATGCAGGTATAGGAACGGTCATCTTCAATGCCGGGCCAGGAGGTATGCCTGCGGGTGGTTGGGGAATAAACAAAACGGACTTCCGGTTCCATACGATTGCCGTCAAGGAAAAATTGTCTTGCGGCATTGAGTTCTCTTGCCGTATTTCGGAGAGCCAATCCCTCAGGCTGAAAGTTTCCGTTGGGAGTAATCAGCGGGGTATGCGTCCAGTTGGAACGGGTCTGAACGCCGCCCATGAAGGTATGCCAGCTGATGGTGCCGCAATTAGCTTCGTTCCAGAGGAATTCGCGCATACGGTTCATATTGGCAACGCGGCTGCCGGCGGGGAAGTAAAATCCGGCCCATTCGGGGTTGACGTGTTTTTTACCGAAAGTGGCAATGTCATAAGTCATGACTTCTTTGCGGGGATTGGTGCAGCTTTCAAAAGAAGCCGGATTCAGCCATTTTCCGGTTTCATAAAAATTGATACCGTTGGCAGGATGCTTGGGC
>JAZQYS010000461.1:0-4564 GCA_045633645.1 Victivallaceae bacterium
CACGGACATTTGCTTTATCTGCCGTTTTCAAAATTTCCTCAAAATACCATTGCGCCGTCACAGGACCGATCAGAAGCAGATGTGTATCATCATGTTTTTTCAGAAGTTCCAACAGAATTTTCTGATTTTTCTGGTAATCAATGCGTGAAATGCAAAGCAGAAGTTTTGATTCTTCGGGAATATGATACTTTTCGCGGAACGTTCCGACTTCAGGCAGAGCCCGGTGTAAAATGCCGTTGGGAAAAAGTTCCACTCTTTTTCCGGGATAACGCTGCTGCAGTTTTTCAACCTCTTCCCGGCTTAAAGCAAGGAGAAGATCCGCACAACTTTCAGGTGTTCTGCGGGTGCGGAAAATACGGTCAATGATGCCGCCGTAACTGAATTTGTGTTTCAACGGCTGAAGCATCAATGCCATCTCCTGTTCAGGAATGGCACAGGCACCGCCGTGCAGACTCATCACTGCAGGAATTGAACATTTCTTTGCCAGACGCATGGCATAATTCGCAAGCCTGCCGCCGGCGTGCAGGTGAAAAATATCATATTGCCCCGTTTCAAGCGTTTTCATCAACTCAGGAGAAAACGGATTTCCGCCCTTTTTATCAAGAGCAATTTTATCCTTTTCAGGCATGGGAAAGTAGGGATAAAAGTACGGAAAACGCTTAATCGTAATACCATCAACAACTTCAGTTCCCGTTTTATCCAAGGCGGAAGTACAGAGAATTTCAGGTGTCAATCCCTGTGCTTTCTGCTGTTTTGCAATGTTCCAGACAACGCTTTCAGTGCCGCCCCATTCTGAAAAAGTAAAACGGCGGACGATATGAGCTATTTTCATTTCTTTGTCCCCCGGTAATAACTCATTTTCTGCGTATAACGGTAGACGGGGGCATAGAAAATTTCTTTTACGGTACGATGTTTCAGCAAATAAATCCAATCCCGCAGCGTTTCTGCAAAAATACTTTTCAGTGTCCGCAGAAGTCCGGGAGAAAATTTCCCCATCTGTTTATCTGCAACGCCTTCGTTGAAAAAGCGTTTCTTTACCTCAGGCAGCGTGTAGTTGTGGGAGTGTTCAACAACGGCCTCCGGCACATACACGATTTTAACCTCGCGGCGGTTGACCCACTGGGAGTCCTCGGAATACTGGAATGTTTCATCAAAGGGGTGAAGAATCAACTCCTCTTTGCGGAATCCGGAGGAAACCAGAGAAAAGAAATTGTGCCAATGCCGTGAAACGGAGCCGTCTCCGAAAGCGCGTTCATAATCTTTGCGGACAACGGCAAAGGCATCACTTCTTGCAATCTGATTGCCGAACACACAATCCACAGAATCATCTTTCAAAGGAAGAGTCAGATTTTTCAGATATTCCCTGTTCTGCGGAATGGCATCAGCGTTGTTGAAAACAATATATTCCCCCTGCGCCATACGCACCATGTGATTGAGCGTTTTTCCCGGAATGTATCTTCCCTCAGGCGGAGAGATACGGCGTATCTGCGGGATACCTGCCAGATATTCTGCGGTTCCGTCAGTAGAGTGATCGTCGCAGGAAACTATTTCAACTGTATCATCAACCTCTTGCGACAGCAGAGCCTCGACCGTCTTGCGGACAAAAAGTATATCATTATGAGAACGCATTAAAACTGAAATCATCTGGACTCCTCCCCGCAGCTTTTTACCGCCTCTTCAATCGTGGGATAGGTTTCTAAAACCCGGTAAACTTTGGTAATATCCAACACTATCTGCATATCCGCGCTGACTCTTGCAAGTTTGATAACAGAATCGTT
Source organism: Victivallaceae bacterium (assembly GCA_045633645.1). Lineage (GTDB taxonomy): Bacteria > Verrucomicrobiota > Lentisphaeria > Victivallales > Victivallaceae > UBA1784. The sequence goes on from JAZQYS010000461.1 coordinate 1,779, forward strand.
TTCCAGTGCCTTCTGCGCCACAGCAAGAAGAGCATCCAGTCCGTAGTTGTCAATATTAACCAGTTTTTCCAAATCCAGAACGATTTTTTCGCCCGGCTTGATTCTTTCGTTTAAAGCATACTTGAAGTTTTCTGCACCGTTCCGGTCAAGGAACATCTGCAAATGGGCGACCAATACATTATCAATATACTCAAAACGCATTTCCATAAGTTATGCCCTCCGCAGTTTTTTTGTGAATTTGCCGATGATCTTTTTGGCACGGATCTTTTCGGCATGGTCAAACATCATAAAATAAAGTGCCGGGAAATAAATCAAAATACCGGAAAACCCGGCCAGTGCCAGCAGGAAAAATTCATGCATTGCTCCCCGCAGCAGATAGTATTGCCAATAAAAGAGCATTCCGGTGCCGAGAGCAAGAAGGGCCGGTTCAAATAAAGAATACAGAAGAAAATAACGCGCTTTCATATTCGTCCGTTTAATAAGATGCGGAATAACGAAAAACATCGTTCCGATACCTTTGGTCAAAATCATCGCACCGACAACGATCAGTTCGTGCGGTCTGATCAAAAGTCCGGCAATGGAAATCACGATAAAAAAGATACTTTCAAAACTCTGAACTTTGGCAAGAAACTTGTGTTCTTCAGCCATTGTGAGGAATTTTTCAGGAATGATGCGGAACACCAACAGAAAATACACAAACAACACCATCAGACGGCAGATGAATGCCGCCTCATTGCTTTCAACATTAAAGAGCAGAAGAATGATTCTCGGCGCATAAATCATCACCATCACCGTTGCCCCCGCCGCAAAAAAGTTCACCCAGCGGATAGAACGCATCAAAATCTGAGCCAGATGCATCATGCGGTTGCGGCTGTGAAGCAATGCCGATATGGGAGACAGATTTTCCACATAAGGCAGGGCAATCTGCTGGATCAGAAACGGAATGCGGCTGCCCAGCTGAAAAATGCCGACAGAGACAAGACCGCAGAAAATACTTATCAAAAGAAACATTCCGCGTTCCCAGATCATACGTCCGATGGAAATAACGTAAACGGCAGTTGAAAAACGGAATATGCCTTTGAACACCTCCTTGTCAAACGCAAGACAAATACGGAATCCGGGAATACTTTTCCAGACAGAAACAAGCATGGCAAACTGGGTTAAGCCCATAACCAGCATGACGAACAGCAGCAGTTTAAAGAGACCTGCGCCGACAGAAAAGATAACAATAACTCCGGCAAGTTCCACAATTTTTGAAACAACGATAATATAATTACGCAGATAGAGTTTCTGCAATCCGACCAGAATTTCAGGAAACACGCCCAACGGAAACACGACTGTCGCCGCAAGTCCGCTCAACAGCAGCGCTTCACGGCAGAAGTAAATATATTCCGGCGTGGCATCCGCTTTCAGGTGAAAGAGTTCACGGACGTAATACATACCGACAAATGTCAGCGGCAGAATCAGCAATGCCATACTCACATGACTGAAAAAGATACTTGAAATGGTGTGATTGTATTTCTTGATATCGTTTTTATAAAGTTCCGTTGCCGTAACTTTCTGCGCCGCCACACCGAACCCCAGGTCAAGCAAAAGAGCGTAACTGAAAAAACTCCACAGCATAACCCACAGTCCGTACTGCGCTTCGCCCAGATGACTGATGAGCCAGCGGGTGACGAGAATGCCCTGCACCAGTCGGACAAACATTGAAAAATAATTGGTAACAGTGTTTTTGAAAAATGGAATTTTCATAATAACTTTGCTCTTTCTATCATAAAATTAAAATAATCTGCAACATGTTCAATATTTTCGGGCAATGCCCCGTTTGAAAGGATTGCGGCAAAGGAGTGTTCATTTTCAGGAACAAATCCGTGCATGCCGTTCAAAGGTTTGCCGCCCATATCCGAGGGAACGATCTGGATTCCCGCATCAAGCAGGAATATGCCGTCTCCGAAAATACGGTCTGAACGGTAAATTTTATATGCTTTTTCCTCATCTTCACTTAAAAAGTGTCCGGGGAAATCTTTCATCATTCCGGTAATCACGTTTTCGGCTTTTTCATTCAAATAATAGAATCTTGCCATGGTTGAATCGTAACAGGCGCCGTAATCTTTGCCGAAAACCAGTCCGCTTTGAGCAATTTTCCCCATGACATCCACGGTTCCTGAAAGCGGCGTCATGCCGTGATCGGAGATGATGGTAAAATGCACATTTTGAGCCACATCCTGCGCCTTTTGATAAAGGCAGAGGATTTTGATTTTCATCTCATCAAGTTTTGCTTTGATCACGGATTCATTTTTTATATTGTCATGCAGAATACCGTCAAAACCTGCGGTATAGACAAAGAGAAAATTTTTGCCGTTTTCAATGGCTTCTTCTGCGGCAAGATAGTTTTCATCATCGCTCAAATGCCAGTCTGAAATATGAAAATCAATGTTCATAGAAGTTAAAGTATCGTGCAGATTGGCAATATTTTCCATACCTCCTGCGATAAAAAGGTCTCGTTTTTCGCAGTAGTCCATAAATTTAAGTTTCCACAGCGGCATGCGGTAAAGCTGAAAATATCCGGTAAAACCGTAAAGTTTTTTTATGAGTTTTGAAAGGTGATGCCGCACCCTGCCCCGGTTCCAGAAACTTGCGGGCTTGAACAGCCATGCCAGACGGGAAAGTCTTTTGAACGGAGAATCTTCAGGCGCAAAACGGAATAGTCCCAGATGACCGTGTTCAGCGGGCGTTTTTCCCGAAAGAATGGAGGGAATGGCACTGCTGGAATAACCGAACTGCAT
>JAZQYS010000462.1:0-4684 GCA_045633645.1 Victivallaceae bacterium
ACAGGTTGTCAGTGTCTATTATTGCAATGACTGCATTTTTCCCAAGGCGGAAAGAGTCATGCCGCACTTTGAGGTGAGTTTGCGTTTAAGCCGTGAGTCCGCGGCAGTGTGCAATGATCTTGTGGATAACTTGCCGATCAACATGCCCTGGCCGCATACGATTTTTAAAGTGCCCGGCATGAATACTTCAATTGAAGACTGTCACCCGCGCAATACCATTTCTTTCTCTTATGAGGCAAAAGACTGTGATCTGCTCCGGGAGTGGAATCTTATTCCCGATGAAAAATTCTGGCAGATCAATATGGACGCAAAACTTGAGGAATTGATTTCACAATGGCGCAGTCTTTTGCGTTGTTACACCTCTGACGGCGTTATTGATCAGTTGGACTGGGTCTGTTTTCAAATCCTGCGGGAACTGGTTTTCTCCCGCTGCAAACCGCTTGAAGAAGATGCTGCCGGACGTATCCGCAAAGCCGCCCTCTATCTTGAACAGCATTATGACAGAAAAATCAATTGTGATGATATCGCTGAAAAATTCGGATTTTCTCATGCGACATTCTTCCGTCACTGGAAAATGCAGTTCGGTATTTCCCCGCAGGAATACCTGAAAAACTACCGCCTTGAAATCTCAAAACGGCGGTTGGACTATACGGAACTGCCGATAGCGGATATTGTCCGTGAAGTGCATTTTTCAAGTATTGCCGCTTTTCACCGGGAGTTCAAAAAACTTTACGGTAAGACACCCGCCCAGTACAGAAAAGAGTGTCAATAGCGGTAAGTTGCAAGTCTTGAATGCATGAAACTGCGGAGCAGTCTTCCCTGACAGCCGATGCCGTTTTCCTTTGCCGGTTCAATGGCGTTGATATACATTGTGCGGTCAACTTTGCCGCGTTTGAGCATGGTGTAGGTGGCACCGCAACCGAAGTGATTGCGGATACTGTGCCAGTTTTTACGGAAATCACGGAGAGTTTCAGCACGTCCGAGTCCGATGGAAAGCAGTTTGAATGCATCGTAAGAGATTGTTTCAAGATCTCCCGGTTCGTGGAAATGACGGCGGCGGAAACCGGCACTGAAATCTTTAAATTCCTCAGACGTTTCAGACGGCGTGAAACGCGAAATATAAACGCAGTCTCCCGGATCTTTCACCGTGAGGGATTTGAAAAATTCAGGCGTATCCCAGCCGTCTGTACCGCAAATTGCGCCCTTGTATCCCTTTTGCCGCAGTTCCGCAAGAATCGCCGCCGCACGTTTGCCCCGGGCGGTAACGATGATTGCCTGAGGTCCGGTTATCAGAGCCTCGTTGATGGCTTTGCTGAAATTATTTTCCCGGTAGACAGGCGTATCCGTCACCGTGCCGCCGAGATCGCGGAATGACTCTGCCACAGCACGGGCGTTGTTCCTTTCGCTGACTGCCTCAGGTGAGTTATCCATCAGCACGCAGATACGCTGCATCTGACGCCAGTACCACAGATAAGCCGCCAGAGACTCACTCTGCTGCTTGTCAGTGTAGATACTGCGGAAAATAAAGGCATTGGCGTTGACATTGGAATCCGCCGTATCCCGGGCGATGACCGTTGGAATATTGTATTGTTCAGCCGGAGCAAAAACATTCGGCAGTTCGTCGCCTGTATTGCCGCAGATTATGCCGCTGACGCCGGATTTGACAGCTGCAAGATAAGCGTTATATGCGCCCTCTGCCTCAGAGTCAAAGACGAGAAGTTTGACGTTCCGGTTATTGATACCGCGCTGACTGTTGAGTTCGTATTCGGCATACTGCAAGCCGGAGAGCATTCTTTCGCCCCGGATTTTGTCCGCACCCGTCAGGGGCAGGAGTGCGCCGATAAGAACCGGTCCGTTTTTTTTAACGGGAATGTTCTGAGTGTGTTCCACACATCCGCAGAAAAACAGAATGATTCCGCAGAATAAAGTCAGGAAACGGAACATCTTTTTCATTCTTCATCTCCGGAAACATCATTTGTTCCCAGGGCTTTGAGTTTGGGGTCTCCCGGCATGATGCCGCGCTCAGTGGAACGGATGAAGTCGGTGAAAAGCGTGATATCCGGATTATCCGGATGGGCGGCAAGGATTTCATCTATGGCATTGGAGGAATTCAAGCCTTTGAAAAAGAAGGTTTTTACTGCCTGGCGGATGGCGAAACGGCGGGAGTTGTCAAATCCTGCGCGGCGGAGTCCGACGACATTCGGACCGCAGACACATTCGTTTTCAGCCAGCATACAGTATGGGGGGATATCCTGACGGATGATCGTTCTTGCGCCGATCATGGCAAGCGCACCGATACGGCAGAACTGGTGAACGAGAACGTAACCTGAAACGACGGCACCGTCTCCGACAATTACGTGTCCGGAAAAAGCAGTCTGATTGGCAGCGGTCACATGATTGCCGATACAGGCATCGTGTCCGACGTGGACAAATGCCATCAAAAGCGTGTGATCTCCGACGGAGGTTTTGCGTCCCTCAAAAGGAGAACGGTGAATGGTGACATATTCTCTGATTGTTGTATTGCTGCCGATGTATGTGGGGGCATAAGTGTCGGGTTTGAAACGGTGATCCTGAGGATCTTCGCCGACGATTGCGCCGCAGTAGATGCGTGTTCCGGCGCCGATGGTGGTCCAGCGTCCGATTTTGACATGGGCATCAATCCGGCAGTTGTCGCCGATGATGCAGTCCGGTTCAATGACGGTGTAGGGACCGATATGCACATCTTTGCCGATCTGCACACCGGGAGCTATAACTGCTGTGGGATGTATTGCCATATCAAACCTCTTCCTTTAAATAATCCGATTTCTGAAAAACTTTCTCCGGTAAACACCGGTTTTCACCCTCAACAAATACCCCGCTTTTCTTGAAAAGGAGAGGGGGTCCGGAGTTACGCCGTCCTGCCTTGCGGGGAGACGGCGGAAAAAGCAACTGTTCTTTTACCAGTCTTAATACTCCCCTCAAACAAATACCCCGCTTTTCTTGAAAGGGGTTTCCGCCTTTGCACAAGGCTACGGCGGACAAGGGGGAAGAAAATATACCGAAGCCGACGTTTCGGCCTTTTCCCGTGAAAAGAAGTTGTCCCCTTCCCCGGGTACCAATCAGCCCCTTATCAGGAAACGACGGTTCCGAAGGAGGCGTCGCCGTTGAGGACACCTTCAAGGGCGCCGGGAGCGGCGAAGTCAAAGACGATGATCGGCAGTTTGTTGTCGCGGCAGAGGGAGAAAGCGGCGGCATCCATGACTTTGAGATCCAGTTCCAGTGCGCGGTCAAAGGTCAGGGTATCAAAGCGGACTGCGTCGGGATATTTCTTGGGATCGGCGGAGTAGATACCGTCAACTTTGGTTGCTTTGAGGACGGCATCACATTCAGTTTCAATGGCGCGCAGAGCGGAAGCGGTGTCAGTGGTGAAATAGGGATTGCCGGTACCGCCTGCAAAGATGACCAGTTTGCCGGCAGAAAGGGCTTTGCGGGCAGTTTCTGCGCTGTAACGCGGAAGCATACCGTCAACGCCGAAGGCACTCTGAATGATTGAATCAACGCCTGCCATGCGGAAGTGTTCCTGCAGGGCGATGGCATTCATCATAGTCGCCAGCATGCCCATATGATCGGCACGGACTCTATCCATACCGCCGCTGCTTCCGGCAAGACCCCGCCACAGATTTCCGGCACCGACGACCAGTGCGACTTCAACGCCCTGATCCAGCACTTTGCGGATTCTTTCAACGATAACCATGATGGCATCGGACTGATATCCGTGTTCCTGATCGCCTTTGAGAGCTTCGCCGCTGAGTTTGAGAAGAATGCGGTTGTAACGGAATTGACTCATTTTTTTACCCTTTATATAAAAAATGTTATATTGATAAACTTAACTGTTTATCAATATAACACAACAAACGGTTTTTGGCAACAGCAAAAATGCAGAATTACCTGATGAAATTGGTACGGACGATATCTTCGCGTTGGGGAAGGGGGATTCCCGCTGCTTCAGCCGCCGCACGGCATTTGAGGAAATATGCCATGTTGCGGGCGAGAGTACGCATGATCTGCATGCCTTCAAGATCCTGTTTCACATCATCGGGCGTGGAACCGTGGACCATGTTCCAGTACTGCGAGCCGATGACCGGCATCTGGCTTATCAGAAAATATTTGTTGATCTGATCCAGCGTTGCCGTGGTTCCGGCGCGGCGTGCTGAGGCGACAGCCGCCGCAGGTTTCAGGTAAAAGTGTCTGCCGCCTGAGAAGAACAAACGGTCGAGAAATGCAGTTAAAGTGCCGTTTGCAGAGGCGTAGTATACGGGAGAACCGACAATGACGGCATCGCAGGTTTTGACCTTTTCAATGCAGATATTGACAAGATCATCAAAGACGCATTTGCCTGTTTCGCGGCACATGCCGCAAGCGTTGCAGCCGGCAACCGGATCATTTCCGATATGGAAAATTTCGGAGCCGATACCCTCTTTTTCAAGGGTACCGGCGATTTCAGAAAGGGCGGTAAAGGTGCAGCCATCCGCATTGGGACTGCCATTGATCAAAAGAACTTTCATGATTCAACTTCTTTTTTTGAGTTTATCTTCTGCCGCCGTGATGTCCTCTGCCGTGGTGATATCTCGGCGGCGGGGCCGGACGGTGATGACGGACGTGGCGCGGGGGCGGAGCAACGACAACACGCGGGGGCGGAGCAACG
>JAZQYS010000463.1:0-2629 GCA_045633645.1 Victivallaceae bacterium
GTTCGGGATTTATGTTTGTTTTAAAATTACCTCAAAAGAAAGGATTTTTTATGCGTAAAAATTTCGGAGTCCAAACCTGGCTTTATCCCATGCCGGTTCTGATGATTGCTACTTATGATGAAAACAATGTTCCCAATATCATGAATGCCGCCTGGGGCGGAATCCATGATACCAATCAGATTGCCGTCTGTATTGATCCCGGACACAAAACCGCAAAGAATCTGCAGCTTCGCAAATATTTTACCGTCAGCATTGCCGATGCGTCTCACATTGCTGCCTGCGACTACGTCGGTATCACTTCAGGCAACGACGTTCCCGATAAACTGACAAAAGCCGGCTTCACCGCCGTCAAAGCTGAATTTGCCGATGCCCCCGTCATTCCCGAACTGCCCATGACCATTGAATGCCGCTTGATCAGTTACGATGACAAAACCGGATGCACCGTCGGTGAAATCCTCAATATCAGTGCTGACGAAACTGTCCTTGATGACAACGGAAAGATATCTCCCGACAAAATGGAAGTCATCTGTTTTGACCCCGTTCATCACACTTACCGCAAGCTCGGCGCTGTTGTTGGTCAGGCTTTCAAGGACGGTATGAAATTGAAGGATCAATAAAAAAACTTTACCAATTGGCAATTTTCACTTGAAAAATTCGCCTTTTGGTGCAGGTCAAAAAATTTTGTATTTTGAAAGATTTTTTACAAATTCTTTAAAGAAATCGTTTGAAAATTTGTCAAATCAGAGGTATCTTTAGCAACGTTGCATCCCGGAAAGATGGGAGCAGGTTGTTAATAAGTTGTTAATAAGTTGTGAACAAAAAACGCTTTTTTGTTGTAAGTTTCTGAAATACTGCAAGAAGTTGCAAAGTTACGCAAGAGCAACAATAAAAAGAGTTTTCAAACAGCCCGCTGCGAGCTGTTTTATGCTCAAAAGTACGGATTTTCACCGAGTCCGGCAGCATAAAAATCAAGTGCTTCGGGCAGTTGGAATCAGGGCGTTCAGTCATGAATTCCACTTTGTGTTGACAACTTCAGCCAAAGTGTTAATAACTTGTGCCGTTTTTATCAGGATGGGACAATAATAAAAAATTAAATATACAGTATCAACGCAGCTGTCTTCCGGCTCCCCGGTCCGCCTTTACGGTCCGCAAGCTGAGAGCAGAAAGAAGACGGTTCGGGGATTTTTTTCGTTAAATACAAAAAGAAAGTCAGACAGTTTAAAATGAGTATGGATGTGACAGCAATCTGGGCAACAGCCTCTGAACGCCTGCGGCGGATCAACGAAACCTGCTACGCGCAGTTCGTCTGCCGTCTGGTTCCTTTGTGCTGCACTGACAACGAATTGACACTCGGCGTTCCGGATGACTTCTTCGGCGAGTTCGTCAAAGCTCAGTTCGATGACTTGATTCTGCAATCCCTTGCCGACATTGACGGCGTTGATTACACTTATACCTTTGAAGCAGGACATGAGGCTGAAGTTGTTGTTCCGGAGGTGCCCAAAGCCGTTGAAAAAACCAAGCCCCGTGTGGGCGACCCCGCAGGATCCTCCGCTTCCGGAGCCCGTCCCCGCATGAACAGTTCTTATGAACACACGTTCAGCAACTTCGTTGTGGGTGAAGAAAACCGCATTGCTTTCATGGCGGCAAAGTCCGTTGCAGAAAAACCGGGCGTACTCTACAATCCGTTGTTCCTCTACGGAACCAACGGTATCGGAAAAACCCATCTGCTTCAGGCTGTCGCTTCTTTTATCCGCAGCGAATCCCCCGGTATCCGCATCAGAAGTACGACTTGCGATGAACTGGTCAATGATTTCTATGATCTTCTGACCCAGCACAAGAGTTTGGCAGACTTCCGTTCCGCCATGCGCGATGTGGATGTTCTGTTGATTGACGACGTTCACCGTCTGGCCAAGAGAACCCAGCTTCAGGAAGAATTTTTCAACGTTTTCAACGTTCTCTTCCGTCAGCAGAAGCAGATTATTATGACCAGTGACCGTCAGCCCTGCGAAATTGCGGATATCGACAAACGTCTGACCACCCGTTTTGAATCCGGAATGGTTTGCGAATTGTGTATGCCCGAGTTGGACGCACGTCTTGCCATGCTCCGTATGTGGAGAAATGAAGCTCTGACCAAGACTAAGCTCAACGACGGTCTGCTGGATTTTCTTGCGCAGAACATCTCTTCAAGCGTCCGCCGTCTGAAAGGTGCGTTCCTGCGCCTGACGACTTACTCCTCGCTTTCAGGTTCAGAAATTACCGTTGAGCGCGCGGAAGAGTTGCTCCATGCCCAGATTGAACAGGAAATCGCTGAAAGAAACATCTCTCTTGAACTTATTCAGAGAACCGTTGCTTCTCACTTCGGCATTTCCATCGCCGATCTGCTCGGAGAAAAACGCAACAAGAACATTGCTGAACCGCGTATGGTTGCCATGTATCTCAGCCGCGAATTGACCAAATGTTCCTCCAATGAAATCGGTGCAGCTTTCGGCGGAAAAGACCATACTTCCGTTCTTTATGCCACAAGACAGGTTGAACAGCATATGCTTCGCGACCACAACTATAAAAACAGAGTAAATGACCTTATAAAAAATATCAAGGAACGCTGATTTTTTTCACAGATTTTTTCACA
>JAZQYS010000464.1:0-3402 GCA_045633645.1 Victivallaceae bacterium
GTTGTCGCCGGGCTTGAATTTGTAAGCACCATGGCTGGTTCCGATAGCGATAGCCAGAGAGTGAACACCGGTACGTTTGACGAAGTCTTCAACTTCTTCAGGACGGGTGTAGGTGTGGGTTTCGGACTTGACATCATCTTCGACACCGGCGAGAACACCGAGTTCGCCTTCAACGGTCACACCGTGAGCGTGGGCGTATTCAACGACGCGCTTGGTTTCTTCAATGTTCTTTTCATAGGGCAGATGAGATCCGTCGATCATGACAGAAGAGAATCCCAGATCGATACAGCTTTTGCAGGTCTCGAAATCCGGACCGTGATCCAGGTGCAGAACGATCGGAATACCTTTGCCGCCGGAGATTTCCTTGGCGTATTCAACAGCACCCTGAGCCATGTAGCGCAGCAGAGTCTGGTTGGCGTATTCACGGGCGCCTTTGGAAACCTGAAGAATCACAGGGGATTCGGTTTCAACGCAAGCCTGAATAATTGCCTGGAGCTGTTCCATGTTGTTGAAGTTGTAGGCGGGAATGGCATATTTGCCGGCCATCGCCTTCTTGAAGAGTTCAACGGAGTTGACCAAACCGAGAGATTTGTAACTGACCATTTCTTTATCCATCCTTTCACTGTATTTTTTATGGATTGGGAAACACCTCTAATAATATAGCCCGGATTTTTGTTTTTTTCAACATCAAATAAGATTTTTTCTTCCGGACATTTCTTTTCAGAGTCCGAGTTTTGCTTTCAGCTCATCCTTTTTCATGTAACCGGTGAAATTTTTCTCAATCTTTCCGTTCCGGAAGAAGAAAAGCGCAGGAATGACGTTGACACCGAGGGCAATCGCAATCTGAGGATAAGTATCCACATCAACTTTGCCGATGATGATATCGTCGCACTCAGCGGCAAGAGCCTCCAGTTCCGGACCGAGTTTCTGGCAGGGACCGCACCAGGTCGCCCAGAAGTCAATCAGAACGGGCTTTTCGCTCTGCGTTGTCAATTTGTCAAAAGATTCCTGATTCAAATGCAGTACTTCCATCTCTTATTTTTCCTTATAATAGAGTTTACAATGGCAGAAGCCTTCAAATCCGGGGTCGGCAATCTGCTGTTTGAATTCTTCACAAATACAGATATTTTCAGGTGTCTTCTGCAAACGGCAGGGACAGTAGCCGCCTTTTTTTTCCAGAGCCTGCAATATCTTTTCAACATACGCCGTATCGGGATTGTAACGGACGTTTTCAGGTAAATTTTCAGTCATAATATTTCTCCTGTCAAAAAATGAACTGTTCATGCTGCAATATAACCACAATTTCTCTTTTTTTCAAGCCGGATTTTCCGGATACATATATTTACACGGCAAAAACAACTGCGGGACAGAAAATTTTTGCACAAAATCCCCACCCCTGACACAAAATGGCGGGGTAAGGTGTTTATATTCTGTCTCAAACAGAAAGGATTTATCATGGCTCTCAAACACTCTTGGACTCCGTTTCAGGGATACATCATCAATGCGTTGAAAAAACATCTGCTTCTGGATAAAACATATACTGAATGGTTCTATAATACTGCCATTCAGCGGGGCATGATACTTATGATGGAACACCTTTCTCTTGAGCCTGACCTGCCTCTGACCTGGGAGAAAATCTGCCGGAATCAGACAAAATCAACGCATAAAAATCTTAAACTTCTGCTCACTCAGGCGGCGGCAACGGTTTTTTCAGGTCAAAAATATGTTCTTGAAGGCACCGTATATGATCAGGTGGGCAAACTGCTCCTTGAACAGGACTGCAGCGGACAGACACTGAAATATATCCCCTGCTGCGATCTGCCCTGTGAATTTGTCCGCCCTGCTCAGGAGGGGGACCTTCCGAAGCTTGTCTTTCTCCTTGACGTGGCAGTTGACCGTGAAAGCACCTGCGAAAGTCTTGCCATCTTTTTGCTCAATGAACGCCGTTACAATCTGCTGATGACACTTGAGGGTGTCAAAGAACAGCTTTGCAAAATTCCGCAGAAACACCTCAAAGAACATTGGGTGAAAATGACGCCGTCTTCAAAAGAAGATATGGATTTTCTGCATTACGCTTTTTCTCTGATTGAGGATAAATCAGACCTGCTTTACGCCGTCAATCAGCAGGGAAAACTCAGTAAAAAAATAGAGATTTTTCTGCAGAACGGATTTTTTCCGGATTCCCTGGTTCTTGACCGCAGTACAATCAAAATCTCCCTGAGGCAGTATCTTTATTTTCTGGATGAAATAAAGGAAGTTGTCGAACCTCTGAATGAACACGGTTTGGAAAAAATCAAAAGTACTCTCCCCGCCGTTGAAAAACTGATTGAATTTGAAAGAAAAGGATGATTTTTATGGAACTCAAACACTCTTGGACTCCTGAACGCGCCCATATTATTTCGGGATTGAAAACACTTCTTGCCAAAATAAAATTCATTGGCTTTGAAGATTTATTCTACAGCAGCCCCGACCGGGACTATATGTATTTTCAACAGGGTATTTTCAGTCAGATGCGTCACGACGGAAAAGAACCTGATCCCGTACACACCTGGGAGTTGATGTTTGAATCTGCCTTTTTTAACAGCAAGCACAGCAAAAAAGAACGTTTTTGCATTTTCAGGCTCATGCTGACTCAAGCCCTGATCTGTCTCTTTTCACAGAATAAAAACCTGGAAAGTTTTGAACGTTATGATAATCTCTGCAAATTTCTGTTGAATGACGAACCTGAAATCTCCTGCTGCAAACACTGGAATTACTATTCAAAACAAAATGAATGGGGAGAAAAAAACAACGCACCGTGGATTCCGGTCGATTCGCTGACGGTCCGGCTTCAACCGGATTTCATGGAGTGTCTCCGGCAAAAGGATTTCGCAAAACTGCGTTTCATGCTGGACTTTATGTCCAATCCCGGAGAAAAACCCAAAAACATCAGTTTTTATCTGCTCAATCAGGAGGAATACGCTCTTATTCCTCTTTTCGGAGATCCGGCAAAACACTTTGCAAAAGTAAATCCGACTCAGCTTAAATGCCTGTGGTTCAATTGCCTTGACAGAACTGAAGAAGAAAAATCCTTTTCGCGTGCCGTCTATCCGCTGTTGAATTTTCATGCGCCCTGGCAGGAACTTCACGCAGCGAAACGTCTTTCTCACAAACTGGATATCATGCTTGACAACGGTATTTCTCCCAACTGCAAAGTCTATTCAGCCAACGGCGTCAGTATCCCCCTTGACAAATACCTGCTTTTTCTGGACGAACTCAAGGAGATTCTTTTCCCTGTTGTCAAAGAAAAATTCACCCTCCGCGACGATCTTGCCGCTGCTGAAAAATACATTTTGCGAATTTCAAATCAGGCGTAAACTGCAACCCCTCGGGGTATCACATGACTTGCCGCGGCGTAGCCCG
>JAZQYS010000465.1:0-4362 GCA_045633645.1 Victivallaceae bacterium
CACAACTGAAATATATACGCATATTGACCGCAGCAAACTGATTTCAGTCCACAGAAAATTTCATCCGCGCGGCTGATTTCAGTCAAGATGAGAGTAGATTGAACGGCGCAAAAGGGCTGTTGAGTTATCAGAACGGAAAGAAGTCTTACTTTCAGGCATATCCTGCAAATACATGGAACTTGTCCGTTCCACAGGCAGATACTCCACCCATTCAACAGGCACATTGTGCCATCTGCCGTCATTACCATACACGGGAATAACTTCAACGCGGTCAACGCCGCGGAAGCCGTAAGCGGTCACTTCAACGGTTGCATTCCCGGCAGAATCCCGTGCCGTGCAGCGGGTTTTGAGAATATTCTGCGTAATACATTCCGGATGTTCAAAGCGGCTGTCACCGTAATAATTAGCAAGAGACTCATGTTCCCAGAACGCAGAACGACACTTTTCTTTTTCTCCGTAAATCGCCGCGCGCGGACGGGTCTGCTGATACAGCGGCACAATCAACAAAGGAGCCAATGCAAAATATGCAGCCTTAAAAAAAGCTTCATTGTATTGCTGAAAATAACTTTTGATTTTCTCAAACTCGTAGCCTGCAAACTGCTCCGGAGCGTGGCTGAAATTGATATCGTTCAAATGTGAAGCGATGATCAGATTGATCATTTTATCTTTGATAAAGTAAAAATCATCTCCGAAACCGACAGTTTTATCGTTGAGAAGATTGACCATCTGCTGCTGTGCCAGCGGCGTAAAGAGCAGACGGAACTGCACCTCATCATTTCTGTCTTTGGCATGAAAAAGCAGTTCAAACTCCTCGTTGCTCATCATGGTAAAGTTGGAGTCATCGTCCAGATTGCGGGCAAATTTTTTAAGTTGCCCCATCCGGTGCGAGCGTTTAATGGAGTTCCAGAGTCCGCCTTCAGCACCTGAAAGATCCGATGGTTCCCGTGAAAATTCAAGATCGGGTGCCGCTTCGTTGCCGAAAATAAGGACCTTATCATTCATATAACAGGGAACAGGTCTTGTAACACTTGCAGTCAAAGTCTGATAGCGGCGGACCGTTTCATATTTTCCCTCAGAATTCCGCACCCGCTCAGTCCAGGTGATTTCAATATGTCCGTAATAGGTTTTCTCTGTCCACTCCTGACGGCGCAGTTCAGCAAAGACAAAGGGATTGTCATTGATAACGCCGCTGTGTGTATGAACAACGGATTTATCGGCATTGAACTGGTCACTCCAACCGAAAGACTCCCGCAAATCCTGTAAGCGCGCTTCGGTAAAAAAGCGGTCAAATTGAATACGCGGAACAGTTTTTTCAATCAATTCAGCCGTGATATGCCAGGAAAAAAGTGCATTCAACGGAGCCATCTGTGCCCAGGCGATGCGGATTTTTTCTTCAATTTCTTTTGCCAGAGCTGCAATTTTCTCTCCGGCGGCTGTGAATGCGGGAAAACTCCAGCAGAAAAAAAGCAGCGGACACACAACAACCGCAACGCCTGCAGAAATAATCCACTCTTTTGAAAAGCCGTGTGATTCGGCAAAAATCACAATACCGAGAATCACAAGCCCGGCAATTCCGAGGGCAATCAGCACAAAACAGAGCAATCCCCACAGCATATGATGCTGTTCAATTTTAGTTTTGAGAGCCTCAAGTTTCCGGATTTCGGCAACGAGTTTCACATTAGCTTCAACGTCAACGCCGGAAGTTTGCGTAAGTTCCTCAAATTTTTCAGCCGTCAGACGCGAAAACTTTTCCCGGAACTCATCGCGGTACCGGGAAAGAGGCTCGTAAATATCTTCGATCAAAAGAATACCTCACGGGCGCGCGCCTTTATTTCAGCAGACGCAGTAAAGGGAATACGGGTGGTATATCCGGCTTTCGCAGCAACGATCATCTTGGTCGGCCAGCAGAAAAGATCATTGTTCCACTGATTGACGGTATCGTTGTAAAGCGCGCGCGCCGCAGTGATTTCTTTCTGAAGATAGCTGTTCTGCTGCATGGCATCAGCGATTGCGGCATGAGCTTTCAATTCAGGATAAGCCTCAACCTGCGGAAAAAGTCTTCCGAAAGCGTTATCAATATTCTGAGCCACGGCATTGCGGTCGGCATCCGGAAGCATACCGCTTCTGAAAGCGGCAACGGATTTCATAACATCTTTATCCAGATCAATTGCCTTGGCAACCAGGGGGGCAACGTTCTGAAGAATCATCACCCGCTGTTCAAGATAGTTGTCAATCTGAGAAGCATCCGCCTGAATTTTCTGCTGAAGTTTGCGGAAATAATTGGCGGCACCGATTTTCATAAAAAGGAAAATCACTCCGGGCAGGATACCGCAGACCCAGAGCATGATTTCAAACAAAGTGGAACCGAATCCGACCTTGACGGGCAGCTGCTTTTCAATTACATTGATATCTCTTCCTGCGGAATTGACAGGACCGGTGAGTTCATCAAGTTCATTAGCCATGATACAATCATCCTTTTATTTATATTGTTAAAAGTTGGTTATGATGAATAAAATAACACAAAAAAAACGATTTGCAATATATTTTCAGGTCAATTTAAAAAAAATTCCTTATACACTTCAACACTAACAGTTAAAAGAAGCAAAAAATGTTGTAAAACGACTTGACTTTTTCTCTATTCGGGGGTATTTTATAAGATGTTCGGATTGTTTTAATGCGGCACGACGGCATCCCGATCATCACCGGACTGCTGCAAAAAATCATTCAGAACAAAAAATGGGTATCCGCGAAAGTGATTGAAAGTGCGAAAGTCAATCATTTCCGGCGGGAAGCTTGATGAGAGAAGAACTCTTTATTAAGGTAAAAAGAAATTATGAAAACTTATTTGGCTAAAGTTGGCGAAATCGAACGCGAACACATTGTGTTTGACGCTTCCGAAGCGCCTGTCGGCCGTCTGGCTGTCAAGATTGCCAACGCTCTGCGCGGCAAAGACAAACCGACCTATACTCCGCATGTTGATACCGGTGCTTTTGTTGTTGTTATCAACGCTTCAAAAGCAGTCTTCACCGGACACAAAAACGAACGCAAAATGTATGCTGATTACACCGGATACTTCGGCGGATACCGTGAAACCTCCGCTGCCAAGGTTCGTGAACAGCATCCCGAACGTCTGATCAAAGACGCTGTCTGGGGAATGATGCCGCACGGCCGTCTCGGTCGCGCTCAGTTCGCCAAACTCAAGGTTTACGCCGGTGAGGAACATCCCCACACCGCCCAGAACCCGCGCAAGATCACTATGGAGTAATAAATCATGGCTATCAACAAGAATACTGACGAAGTTCTGGCCACCGGCCGTCGCAAATGTGCTGTTGCCCGCGTCCGTCTCAGCAGCGGAACCGGCAAGATCGTTCTCAACGGCAAAGCCATGAACGAATATTTCCCCAGCGAAACCCTCTGCGGTTTTGTCAACCAGGTTTTCAAAGTGACCGAAACCATCGGCAAGTTTGACATTGCAGCCAATCTTGACGGCGGTGGTATGACCGGTCAGGCCGGCGCTCTCCGTCACGGAATCGCCCGTGCCCTGGTCAAACTGGATGAAGCTTATCGTGCCGCCCTCAAGGCCAACGGCATGATGACCCGTGATGCCCGCGTCAAAGAACGTAAGAAATCCGGTCAGCCCGGCGCTCGCAGACGCTTCCAGTTCTCCAAACGCTAAAATTTTTCGAAAATTTGTTCTTTTATTGCTTGCAATTTCAAAACTGCGATGCTATATTAAGAACATGGTAAGAAAAACCAAGCACCCATAGCTCAATTGGATAGAGCGTCTGGCTACGGACCAGAAGGTTAGGGGTTCAAGTCCCTTTGGGTGTACCATTAAAAATTCCAGCCAACTTAGAAATAAGTTGGCTGTTTTTTTATGTTACTCCCATGCGGAACTTGAGGTTTTGAGATTTTCTCAAAACCGCAAAAACACAAAAAGTGTTTTTGCCCCCACGGGGTTGACGGCAGAGCCGCACATCGCTGAAGCGATTGTCAAGTCCATTTGGGTGTACCATTAAAATTTCCGGTCAACTTAGAAATAAGTTGGCTGTTTTTTATGTTACCCCCAGGCGCGACTTGAGGTTTTGAGATTTTCTCAAAACCGCAAAAAACACAAAACGTGTTTTTGCCCCCACTGGGTTGACGGCAGAGCCGCACATCGCCGAAAGCACTGCTTGTCACGGCGTAATACAATGAAGCCGGATCAAGTCACTTTTTATCCTCCATAGCCTCCGGCGGAGGAGGATGGGTGTACCATTAAAATTTCCGGTCAACTTAGAAATAAGTTGGCTGTTTTTTTATGTTACCCCCAGGCGCGACTTGAGGTTTTGAGATTTTCTCAAAACCGCAAAAAACACAAAA
>JAZQYS010000466.1:0-20562 GCA_045633645.1 Victivallaceae bacterium
AATGCCGACATATCGGCCCGGAGTAAGAATATAATCCTGTTCCGCTATCTGCGCTGTGGTGGCAACAGCGCAGAAGCCTTTGACATCTTCCAGAGTTCCGTTTTCGTAAGATTCAAAAGTTTTTGCAAGTTCCTGAATATCTGCATCGGTCAGCATACGCAGTTTCCGGGAAACCATCGTTCCCATTTTGCGGGCATCAATAAAGCAGGTTTTCCCCTTCTGTTTTTTGTTGCGGCTCAGGAACCACAGAGAAACAGGGATCTGTGTCGTATAAAAGAGCTGTGTCGGCATTGCAACGATACAGGAAACCAAGTCATCCTCAATAATGTTTTTGCGGATTTCGCCTTCGCCGCCGGATTGAGACGAAAGAGAACCATTCGCCAACACCATGCCAATCTTGCCGTTGGGAGCCAGGTGGTGGATCATGTGTTGAAGCCAGGCAAAGTTTGCATTGCCCGACGGCGGCACACCATATTTCCAGCGGACATCATCTTTCAGGCGATCCGCGCCCCAATCGGAAAGGTTAAAGGGAGGGTTTGCCATCACAAAGTCAGCTTTCAAAGTCGGGTGACAGTCATTGAAGAATGTATCAGCGTTATAATTTCCCAGATTTGCTTCAATACCCCGGATCGCCAGATTCATCTGTGCCATCTTCCAGGTGGTCGGGTTGGAGTCCTGACCGTAAACCGAAATATTGTTGATATTGCCCTGATGGTTCTCCACAAACTTTGCCGACTGCACAAACATACCACCGGAACCGCAGGCGGGGTCATAAACCCGGCCGTTGTAAGGTTTCAAGAACTCAACCAGAGTTTTCACCACACAAGCTGGCGTGAAAAATTCGCCGCCTTTTTTGCCTTCCTGTTCCGCAAACATCGCAAGGCAGTATTCGTAGGTGCGGCCCAGAATGTCGCGGGTGTCGCCATGATCTTTCATTTTGATGTTGGTGAAAAGGTCCACCACATCACCCAGACGGCGTTTGTCCAGTTCCGGGCGGGCAAAGTTCTTCGGCAGGATACCTTTCAGCCGGACGTTTTCCTTTTCAATCAAAATCATGGCGTCGTCAATGGTTCTGCCAATCTCTGGTGTATGAGCCGCCTCTGCGATCTTTGCCCAGCGTGCTTCCGCCGGAACGGAAAAGACATTGTTTAAAGAATATTCATCGCGATCTTCTTCAAAACCCTCTCCTTCTGCAACAAGCTCATTATAGCGGGCCTCAAATTTGTCCGAGATATATTTCAGAAAAATCAGTCCCAGAACCACCTGTTTATATTCCGCAGCGTCCATATTTCCGCGCAAAATACAAGCAGCATCCCAAATCTCCTTCTCAAAACCAATATTCGCAGTGTTTTCTGTCATGTTTTATCTCCTGTTTAAGTATCTTTATATTTATAAAATACAGCAGTATTGAAAGAAAAGCAAGCACGGGAATATTATCTGTCGCCTGCAGTTTGTTTTTTACGGTATTCCGAGGGGGAGCAATCAAAATATTGATGAAAAACATTTGAAAAATACAGCTGATTGCAGTAACCGCATTGGGAAGCTATTTCTTTGATGGTGTAATTGGTGTTTTTGAGCAGCTGTTCGGCAAACTTCATCCGGGTCGAAATGAGAAATTGTATGGGACTTTCATTCAGATATTTTTTGAACAATCCCTGTAAAGTTCCCGCACTGCAGCCGGCTGCGGTACTGAGTTTTTGCAGAGTCAGATTATCTTTGAGATACCGTTTGATACAACTTAACGCTTTCTGCAGTTCAGGCGGATATTGTCCGTGTTCCACGCTGCGGGATAATAACAAAAGAAGTTCATAGATCATGGCACAGCAGGAGGGGATCGCTTCCGGATTTTTCTCTTTGAAACAGATGTATAATTGACTGTAAAGTTCCTCAAAACGCTCACTTTGAAAATCAGGGATGATTTTGACACTGTCAAGATTCAATGCCGGCAGATGGGTTTGCAGAATGGTACCGAAAATTCCCAGAAAACGTTTCCGGCAAACACGGCTGCTGCCGATGGATATCCGTGATTCTCCCGGCGGAATGAGAATCGCACTTTTTTCCGGAACAATGTACTTTTCTCCGGCGTATTCCACAATCATCTCTCCCTCTTCAACCAGTTGAAAATCAAGGTAACGGGTTTGCGGATGATATACCCATGAACCTGTGAGCCAAGTCCCGCCGCCGATGAAATAAAGCCACAGAAAATTGATGTCAGGATGATCCGGAAAGTATTGGACTACATTTTGTTTGTTCTGAAACCGGGTCGGACTCCAACGGTCATGATGTAATGGCGGCAATATCATTTGTTATAATCCACATATCTATTGTTGTTTTCCATATACTTTACACTGTTTTATAATTGTTGCAAGTAATTTTTGCGGGTATAATATAGAAAAGACGAAAAAAATATAAAACAGAAATTTTTTTGTATAACAGGGAGATTAAACAATGTTGAAAATCTTTGAACAGAATTTAAAATTTGAAGCCGCCTGTTTTTCTGGAAATAAATCAAATCGCAAGTTGACCGCATTTACTCTCATTGAACTTCTGGTTGTGATTGCCATCATTGCAATATTGGCGGCAATGCTGATGCCGGCACTGAGCAAAGCAAGGGAAAGTGCCCGTAAAACCAGCTGTCTGGGAAATCTGCGTCAGTGTGCATCGGCAGTCAACGGTTACACCTCTGACTTCAAAGGTATGTTTCCGCCGTGGATGGAAAAGAGAGGCACTGCATCAAAAAGTTTTACTTCTCACGTTGCCTATTATGCCGGAATCAGCAACAGTTTTCCGCACCCCAACAAAGGAGCAATCGGGTTCAATATGAAAGACTTTGCACTGCTGCATTGTCCGCAGGAGAAAAAATCATTTTGTGAAACCTCCGGAATTACAATGGTTGTGACGAACTATGCGATCAACGGTGCGGTGACATGGAGCAACAATGATGGAACTCTGACAGGCGGTGTCACTGTTCAGCAGATCAAACAACCGACAAGAACCATGCTTTTTCTGGATGTCAATGTCGGCAAATCCTATCAGCTGCCCAATAACTGGTACACCAAATTATCCAGCAATTATGTTGCCTACCGCCATTCAAATGGTGTCAATATCGCCATGACTGACGGACATGTTGAATATCAGATGATAAACGAACAGCCCAATATCGCCATATCTGTAACACATCCCTGCCGGAGTAAGAATACTTCAACACCTTATCTCTTTCAATAAAACAGGATCGGTATAAATGAAAAAATTATCTTTTCTTTTTCTTTTGACACTTTCTGCGGCAGTTTCTGCTTCAGGCGTGCTGCTGGAAAGTACTTTTGACAAATATTCCACGCTTCCGGACCGGGTTAAAAATCCGGCAACCCAAACAACGGGTATTCCCCACGATCTTCAGCTGCGCATGAAACAGGGACCGGCAAATAAGAACAATGCCGTTGAATTGCACAACCGGGAGTTTATCCGCTATACCGGTAAAGGCAACTTCAATGCCCAATGCGGAACTGTTTCTTTCTGGGTCAAGCCGCTTAACTGGAAAATCCACGGCGGCAGCAAATATTATCACAAAATGTTTGCTCTCAGAATCAAAAACAAATATGTATTCTATGTCGTCCGTCAGGGAAAAATGAATAATATCGCCGCTTTGTACTGCGGTGCAACGGTCTTTGCCAAGCCCACCTGGGAACTCAACACCTGGCACAAAGTGGATGTGACATGGAACTCCAACGCTTTGACTCTTTATATTGACGGAAAGACGCCCCCTGCCGATTCCCGTCAGGTGCATAACTTCAAAACGCCGCCGAAGTTCCCTGAAGACCTTTCAAAAAGTTTCATTTATCTTAATGACAACATGGCATGGCTGGTCGATCCGTCATGGAAAACGGTTTATGATGAAGTGACCGTTTATGACCGGGTGCTTTCCCCCGCAGAGATCAAGGCAAATTACGAAAAATATTTTCCGTCCAAAAAAGAGATCAAGAAGCCTTTTGCCCGTATTCCTGCAATACTGCCTGTTGCTGCGCAGTTCCCCGGCAAGTATCAGAAGCCGCTTGAAGCGTATGTCAAAGTATCGCAGACGGCAAAAAATCTCGTTCTGGATTACTTTGTCCCCGATAAAAATGTCAATGCCCAGATCACGCGGCGTGACGGACACTTGTGGATGGAGGACTCCGCTGAATTTCACGCCATCGGTAAAGATGGAAAAGCGCGCCAGTTCATCGTCAATCCGGCAGGCGGCATTTACGATGCGCTCAACGGCAAGGCGAAATGGAACTCCAATATCAAAGTTGAAACTTCCCGCAATAAAGACTTCTGGCGCGTGAAGATGATGATTCCTCTGGCGGATTTGAATCCCGGTAAAACGATGCCTGTCAACTTCGGTGTGACCGAAAGTTCCGACACCAGAAGATATTACTCCTGGAGTCAGCCGCAGGCGGATACGCTCGGATTCGGAGATAAACGTTATCTGGGAACCATTGAATTGGGAGGCAATGGAAAATTCATCGGTGTTACGCAGCTCGGAGAGCTGGAAAACGGAAAACTGGATGTGAAATTCCAGTCTGCCCCCGGAATCAATGCCCAATGCAATCTTGTTTCAGCGGGAACAAAATATCAGACGTTCAGCCGCACGCTTTCAGCGGGAGAAGTTGATTTGTCCGTTACTGCCAAAACAAAAAAAGGCAAACTGCTTTATTCTTATTACCGGGATTTTATCGTCAATCCGCCGCTTTTGATGAATATTCTTGGCAACAGCGTCACGCGGACGATCGACTGTCATGTCAATTTTTCAGCATCCGGCACGCAAAATGGGTCAGGTGTTGTGGAACTTTCAGGCAATGGAAAAGTTTATTCTTCAAAGAAATTTTCTTCAAATCGCGGTGAATGTGAAGTTATTCTGCCCATTCCCGAAAATCTGCCTGTCGGAAAAACTTATGATGTGACTGTGAAATTCGGTTCTCACACGCTGAGCAAAAAATTCCGTTATCCGGATTTGTCCAAAATCCATGAAAGAGTCGGCATCGACCACACGGTTCCCAAACCGTGGCACAAAGTAAAAGTGAACGGCAATAAGGTCAGTGTCCTTGACCGTGAATACGATTTTTCCCAAGGACCCTTCCCGGTTCAGATGATCTCCCGTGGAGAAAAACTCCTGACCCGCCAGCCGCAGTTTCAGGTCAACGGCAAGGCGGTCAGGTGGAGTCAAGTCAAATTCGGCAAAAATCACGGCGACTATGTGGAACTTTTTGCCGACGGAACCTTTGACGGCGGTAAAGCTGTGATCAAAGGACAGGTCTGGTTTGACGGTATGTTCAGATTTGATACCGAGTTGACGCCCAAAGGAACGCTTGCCCTTAAAAAACTTGATTTTTCATGGGCAATGCCCCGCGAAGCGGCAAAATATGCCCTTGTTCCTGTTTTCAAACCGTGGAAGAAAGACAAACTGCTGCTGAAATGGCGTCCCGGAGAAATCAATGGGCTGCTTTGGCTGACCGGTATCGTCAACGGTATTGCCTGGAGTTGCGACAGCGATGCCAACTGGATCATGGACCCCAACAAAGATAATGTTGTTGTTACCCGCAATGCCAAAGAGGCTTTTGTCAAAATCAACATTCTTGCCCGTCCGGCAAAATTGACTCAAACGGCGAAGTATTCCATGGTTCTGCAGGCAACGCCGCCCAAGAGAGCGGATTACTCCGAGCGTGATATTATTTCCGGAGTCCGTCACACCTTCCCCGGTAAGGGACGCAAGGGCGTGGACTATGCAATGATCGTAGGCGGCTGGTATAATGATCATCCGGAACGTCTTCTTGCCGTGGTGAGCGCCATTCCCGCCCATCCTGAGAAATTCGGAAAAGCGCTGAAACGTCTGCGCAAGCAGGGAATGAAAACCTACATGCACAGTATGCCCTCTCATCTGGGCAAACCCGATCCGGCTTATGATTATCTTTTCAAAGCCTGCGCCACTCTCCCCGGCTTTGCCTGGGAGGCTCGTGACCCTGTTTCAAAAGAAAAGTATCTCATTGAACCCACTTGCGGTCACACCCTCGCCGGTGACTGGAAGGCGTGGAATATGGATCAGCTTTACAAAAATTATCCCGAAATGGACGGCTGTTACTTTGATATTGCCGGCGTCAAGCTCTGCACGAATGCGCTCCACGGCTGCAGCGGTAAAGATGCTTTCGGCAAAACATTTTCAACTGGAACGATCTTCCACTTGCGGGAGTTCATGCTGCGTATCTTAAAAATCCACCAGAAGTACGGCCGCAGATTCGGACTGCATTCGCATAACAAATATTACCCCTTTGTCCACTGTTTTTCTGATTACTGGATGCCGGGAGAGGAGATGTACAGTTCTGTTTCAGCCAATCCGGAATGGGCGTATTTTGAAGCGATCACGCCTGAGGCTTATCAGTCAGCCTGGAGTTGTGAGATCCGCGGCATGATGATCCAGAATCTCTTTCAGCACTCCAGAGTCGGACTGCTGCAGAAAAAGCCGAAAAGTGACCGGGTGTTCTCCCGTGAACTGCACGTTCGTTCTCTTGCAACATGTGTGCTTTACGACAACCAGCCCGGTCCGCACGGCGCCGGAGACGATACGCCTTCATTCCAGCTGCGTGACATCCGGAAAATGCTGAAGTTGAATAAAGCCGTGTTCCACGGCTACTGGATCGACCCTGTTGCCAAAAGTGCGCCGAAAGTGGAAGTGTCGTGGTATAAACTGGATAAATCCGCGCCGCACAGTCATCTTTTCTGCGTGGTCAATACCAACAGGAAAACGGTTCCGACGGCTGTTTCCTTTGATTGGAAAGCACTGGGAATTCCCCCTGCAAAGCAGTTCAAAGATTTGTGGACAAATAAGGTTTATTCCGCTTCTGAACTTGCCAAAGCGCCGCTTGCCGGACATAACTTCATGCTGCTGGTTCCGGTAAAATAAAAAATAACGCATCCGTCCCCCGTCAAAATGCGGGGGATTTTTTTACCCTCTGAGAGCGTATTATTTTATCATCTTTTGATTGACAACTTGTTCCCTTTGATGTATATTATGTTAAACACTGTTTCTGCAAGCGGTTTTTTACAGAAAACAGGGCGTTTTTTTTATTTGCGAGCGGTTCTTTAATGAACAACCGTTTAATATATTGAATTATTGAAGATGAACAGTTCTCTTAAAGGTTACATTGCAGGCATTGTTTCTGCCGTGACATTCGGGATGAATCCGTTTTTCGGTATACGTCTGTATCAGGAAAACGTTCAGCCGCTTTCTGTTCTGTTTTACCGCTTTTTCTTTGCCTCTCTTATGTTGGGCTTCTGCATGCTTGTCAGCAGAAAAAAGTTTACCTTTGACTTGAAACTTCTGCCGCATGTAATTGCAGGAGGTGTTCTGCTTGCACTCACCTGTCTTGCCTGGTTTTTAAGTTTTAAAATCATGGATTCCGGAATCGGTGCAACGATGATGTTTGTGTATCCTGTGATGGTTGCGGGGATCATGATTGCCGGATTCAAAGAGAAATTGACTGTCCCCGTTGTTGCTGCAACCTGCCTTGCTCTTGCCGGAATCGGTATTCTGTGCCGTCCGGGAGAGGGCGCTCAGGTCAACGGCTTGGGCGTGTTTTATGTGATGATGTCAGCACTCTTTTATGCAATTTATATCGTTGTTCTCAAAGTCACCCGCTTAAAAGAACTGGCGTCCGAAACGCTGACCTTTTACACCATGGGAATCGGTTCGCTGATTTTTCTTGCGATGCTGAATGTCAATTTGCAAATGCTGCCTTCTGTCAAAGCTCTTGGCAATGCGCTGGGATTGGCATTTTTTCCGTCGCTGTTGTCTTTCTGGCTGATTGCGGTTGCCGTCAAACATATCGGCGCCACACGTTCAGCTATTCTCGGTGCGCTGGAGCCGGTGACGGCGGTCATAATCGGTGTGCTGTTTTTTTCTGAAAAATTCACCTGGGCTCTGCTTGCAGGCATTATTTGTATCCTCTCTTCCGTTGTTGTGATTATCTGCGGAAAAAAGGAAACTCAGGTGGTTGTTGATGTAAATAAAAAATCTGAAATCTAAGGAGGATTTTCAATATGAAAGCTGTTATTTCTGTTATCGGTAAAGATTCCGTCGGAATTATTGCAAAAGTCAGTACCGAATGTGCCGCCTGCGGTGTCAATATCTGTGACATTTCTCAGACTGTTCTCAACGGTTATTTCACGATGATTATGATTGCGGATATTACTGATATTTCCATTCCGTTTACCGAATTTGTGGACCGCATGGCAACGCTGGGAACAAACAATTCCCTGCAGATTCAGGCGATGCACGAAGATATTTTCAACAGTATGCACCATATTTAAGACGGAGAATAAAATATCATGCTTGCCACTGAAGATATTCTCGAAACTATAGGCATGATCCGCGAGGAATGCCTTGATATCCGTACGATCACAATGGGGATTTCTCTCTACGATTGCCAGAGTGATGATCCCAAACGTCTCTGCGATAAAATTTATGATAAAATCATGTCCTCCGCCCGCAACCTGGTTGCCACCGGAGAGGAAATCAGTAAATATTACGGTATTCCCATTATCAACAAGCGTGTTTCTGTCACCCCCATCGCGCTGATGGCGGGCGGACTTGACCGCGACGGCGTGGTCAATATCGCCAAAACCATGGATAAAGCCGCCCGGGAACTCGGAATCAACTTTATCGGGGGATACAGTGCGCTTGTTCAAAAAGGTTTCACCAACGGCAGCCGCACGCTGATCGACTCCATTCCCGAAGCACTTGCTTCAACGGAAAGGGTGTGTTCCTCTGTCAATGCCGCTTCAACCAAAGCCGGTATCAACATGGATGCCGTTGCCCAGATGGGACGTATCATCAAAGAAACGGCATATCTCACCCGCGATAACGGTTCTCTCGGCTGTGCCAAGTTGGTTGTTTTTGCCAACGTTCCTGAGGATAACCCGTTCATGGCCGGAGCTTTCCACGGCGTTGGAGAACCTGAAACGGTTATCAACGTCGGTGTTTCCGGTCCCGGAGTGGTGGCTTCTGCCATTCGCAGAGCGGGGGACTGCAGTCTGGCGGACCTTGCTGAACTTATCAAAAAGACCGCATTCAAAATCACCCGCGTCGGACAATTGGTCGCTCTTGCTGCAAGCGAAAAACTCAACGTGCCTTTCGGTATTGTTGACTTGTCTCTTGCGCCGACTCCGGCAATCGGAGACTCTGTGGCGTATATTCTGGAATCCATGGGACTGGAACAGTGCGGCTGTCCCGGTACCACCGCAGCACTTGCCATGCTCAACGATGCCGTGAAAAAGGGCGGCGTTATGGCATCCAGTCAAGTCGGCGGACTTTCCGGCGCATTCATTCCCGTTTCAGAAGACGCCGGTATGATTGCCGCCGCCCGCAGCGGAATGCTCTCTATCGAGAAACTTGAAGCCATGACCGCTGTCTGCTCTGTCGGATTGGATATGATCGCCATCCCCGGAGACACCTCCGCCGAAGCGATTTCAGGAATCATCGCCGATGAACTTTCTATCGGTGTTGTCAACTTCAAGACCACTGCGGCGCGTCTGATTCCCGCCTACGGTTCAAAAGTCGGTGATACCATCAACTTCGGCGGACTTCTCGGAGAAGCTCCCGTTATGCCGATCAAAACCGGAAGTCCCGAAAAATTCATCCATCGCGGCGGACGTATCCCCGCCCCGATTCAGAGTTTAAAGAACTGATTTATCAGAAAAATCAGGATGTTTCAGCCCGGCAGAGACAAGTCTTTGCCGGGTTTTTTCTGTTCAGAGTCTTTTCTTTCTGAAACTGTTGAAATTCAACGGGAAAAATAACGTTTTTTTGCGGGGATACGGGGTTTAGCTCTTGTAATTTTTTTCAGAGGTGATACATTAACTTTGTTTTTTATTTTTCCATAATAATTTTTTCGGAGTTTTATAATGAGTGATTTTACAATCAATAACAATATCAGCGATTTTTCCATCGGAATTACTCCGGCAAACTTACAGCCTGCTCCTGCGCCGGCTCCGGAACCCGCACCGGCTCAGCCGCCCAAACAGCCGAGTATTTACGGCGAAGTTCCGCAGATTCCGACTCAGGAGGCGGTGGAGGGGATCCGTTTTGACTTCAATGAAGGAATCCGTATTCTTTTTCCGCATAACGGCAAAGAGTATCACGTTACTTTTACGGATATTGATACGGGAATCATTCTTTACAGTGCCGACACCGTGCCGGGCGCATATGTGACCAGTGTCAAGAAATTCTATATCCGTTTCCGCCTGATCATCCATGAAAAGGGCGGCAAGGATCCGATTTTCACCCACGATTACGATTGCAGCAATAAAGAAGTGATGATTCAGCTGCCGGTTGGAACTCTGGGCGACAGTATCGGCTGGTTCAGTTATGTGGAGCGTTTTCAGCAGAAACACAATTGCAAAGTCATCTGTGTTATGACACCCTGGATTGCTGAAATCGTTAAAAATCAGTATCCGGATATCACCTTTATCGGACCTGAGGAAACCAAAAATTACAAGCCTTACGCCTGTTATTACATGGGACTCTTTTTCAAGGGCAATGTTGATAATCAGCCGATTGATTTCCGCTATATCGGACTGCACCGCACTGCCGGTTATATTCTCGGTGTTGATCCTGCGGATATTCCGCCGCGCGTTGATCTTTCTGCGCCCCGGCAGATCAAAGAAAAATATGTTTGTATTGCAGCCCAGAGTTCCAGTCAGGCAAAGTATTGGAACAATCCTTACGGCTGGATGACGGTCGTTCAATTTCTGAAAGATAACGGTTACCGCGTGTTGTGTATTGATAAAGAAAAGGTTCACGGAACCGGACTTAACTGGAACTTCATTCCCTACGGTGCCGAGGACTTTACCGGAGATATTCCGCTTCAGGAACGTATCAATCTGATCAAAGATGCTGATTTCTTTATCGGACTTTCAAGCGGATTGAGCTGGCTTGCCTGGTGTTGTAAAGTGCCGGTTGTGATGATTTCCGGATTCACTCATCCCACCAATGAATTTGAAACCCCCTACCGGGTTATCAACTATCACACCTGCCACAGCTGCTGGAATGATATGCGTCTGGATTTTGATCACTTTGATTTTCTGTGGTGTCCGCGTCACAAGGGAACAGACAGACACTTTGAATGTACAAAACTGATTTCCGCTGAACAGGTTATCACAACAATTAAAAAGATTCCCTCTTTCAAAGGCTTGGAAACAGAATAATTTTTCTACGGAGGCTGAAAAATGGCGAATAATGACGGTGTTATCTTAACTTCCACACTGTGGAATCAGAGTGGTACGATTTACATCTCTGTTGACGGCGAGCAGACTGCTTTGACAGGATATACCTACAATCAGTATTGCCCTTTGATTGGCGGCGAGGGTACAGTTCACTCTGTAACCGGCTGCAGCAATACCGCGGACTCCCAGCTGCTTTATTACTGGCTTGAAAAAGGGCATAATCTGGAGTTGAGCGTTTCCACTGAGGATTTTTATTATTTGGAGGGGGATAAGACTGAATATCACGCAACTTCCGAACCTGCCAACGGAGAAGCTTCCATTGAAACGATCAACGGTTTGCTTTCAGGGGATCTTTCCCAAAAACTTACCAACGGAGATTTTATTGCCGCTTTGAATTTTTACTGCGGTTTGAAAAATCATTCGGAGTATGCCAACGAGACGTCAACAAGCTGGAACGTGTCTGTGTATACCGACGGAACCAATGCCAATGTTTTCCAGGCAGCCGGATTTGACAGTTATTACTGTATTTCCGCTGATGGCAGAGATAAAAATAGGACGGATCGTCATCCTGTTTCAGAACTGTTTTTCTCTGAATATACCACAACGGACAAAGAAGGAAAAGAAAAAACATGTTTTGAGTTGACCGAAACCGCTTTTTCAATTCTCAGAGAAAACTTTGATTACGGTGAGGTTGTTCGTGTCGGTGTTCCCGGGCATGCTATTTATATGGATGGATACCGTTTCAACAGCACCAGCGGAGAATATGAGTATCATCTCAATTACGGCTGGGGCATCAATTCTTCCAACTATTCAAAATGGTACACCGTCAGTGAATTGAAAGATCAGCAGCTTACTTATATCACGATTGACCTTTCTCCTGATATTGAAGTTCTTGTCAGCAATGATTCAAGCGAATATACCGGCGGCTCTTTCCTGCGGGGTGTGGAGCGTATCAACCATATTCAGAATGATACGGTCACCTCTTTTGAAATAGCTGAAGAACTGGCAGGCAAGACGATTTCAATGACCGAACTGGTTGCTTTTACTTCAGATGTGGATGTTGAGTTTATAAATTTTAACATCAATTACGTTTCCACCGCTGTCGGCGGCATTGTTTCTGAACGCGATATGTGTTTTGATTTGAAAGATGTCAGCATTGCCGTCAACAATGCTGACGCCGATGTTGCGGTACAGGGACGGATGCTTGAATTTTCTCTTGACAACAGCTGGATTTTTGCCGGATATCTGGAAAACGGTCTTTCTGAGATAGCGTCAGTTGTAACAGAAAACGACTCTCTTTTGCTTTCAGATTTTGATTCAACAATCCGTGAGGGTGCCACAGGAACCGCGCTTTCCGGCGGCAGCGGAAACGATATTATTACCATTTCAAACGGTTCCGTTGTTTTCGGTGATATTGATCTTGGCGCAGGCAGCAACAGCATTACCATTTCAAACGGTTCTCTGCTCTGCGGCAAAGTAACAGCTGAGGACGGTTCTCTCAGTCTGAAAATGGATTTGTCTTATTCTCAGGAAGAGCAGGGCGCTTTGATTATTGCCGATACTGCCGAAATGGAAACAAGTCTTTACTCCGCTGCGGGCGGTGTTATTGATGTTCATTTCAGCGAATTGCCGCAGCTGAAGTGTTCTTATACGCTGATTGACGGTTTTTCCACTGATGTTATGGATAACTTTACCGTCAATGTTACAGTTGACGGCAGCGGTGACATAATCGTTCTTGATTCCGATACATGGAACGCTGACTTGTTCAATCTTGCATTTGAGGACGGGGATTTGACTCTGAAATACAGTAAAGAAGATCACGTTCTGCTTTATAATGGTTACACACTGGTTTCTTCTGCAACAACGATGACCGGAAAACTGACTGACGATTGGATCATGTATGTTTTCCAGGACGGTCAGGGAACGGCGGAAGTTTATTCCGGCGGTATTTTGTATGTCCAGGGAGGTATTTCTTCAGACAGCAAGATTTACAACAGCGGTTATATGGAAGTTACCGGCGGTTCTGCCCAAAAGACCGGAATCTATTCCGGCGGTGTTGCAGATGTTGAAAATGCATATATGCTTGATACTGTTCTTTCAGGCGGCAAATTGAATGCCCGCACCGGTGGCGTTGTCAGTAATACCGTTATCAACAGCGGCGGTGTGATGACTGTTTCCGGCGGAAAGGCTGAAAATACTGTTGTCAGCAGCGGCGGTGTGATGACTGTTTCCGGCGGACAAACTGAACACGCCGTTATCAACAACGGTGGAATTATGACTGTTTCCGGCGGAACAGCCGGAGCTGATGTCGTCAATTCCGGTGGTGTTATCAACGTTGAGAAAAATGGAACAGCCGGTTCAACAACGGTCAGTTCCGGCGGAAAAGTCAATGTGAAAGGCGGAATCCTCAGTTCTGCCGTGATCTGTTCCGGCGGTACAGTCAATGTTTTTGACGGTGGAAAAGCTGATGAAACTGTTGTTAACGGTTCTCTGCAGGTTGCCGGTGGATTTGTCAGCAATACGCTTATCGGCTCTGCGGGATCTGCGGTCATTTCTTCAGGCGGCAAAGGATACGACACGGCGGTTGCTTCCGGGGGCACTCTTGTCATCAGCAGCGGCGGTGTTCATTCCGGATCCCTGCTTATTGATCAGAATGCCGTTGTTTCTGCCGGAGCGGGGGCTGTCATTGATTTCTCCCTTGCCGGTCGGACGGCTGAAGACAACTTTTTGATTACCAATCTTTCAAATGTTTCCGGCAGCGGTTCCTTTACCATTACCGTTTCTGCGGATATGTCTTACGGCAATTACAAACTTGCCGATGGCGCCGATTCGTTCAACAAAACGATTTCAATCGGAGACGGTTCCGTCATGTGGGCAAATCTTACTATTAACGGCAAAGGCTGGCGCAGCAACGGTTTTGCTTACAGTCTGCTCAAAAAAGATGACAATCTTTATCTTACGGTTTCCGAGACGGATACCTTTCCTCCGGAGTCTCCTGTTGCATCGGCAGATATCAAAAAGTTCACCCGAAACGCTGTTACGGTTACAGCCGCATTTGCATTTGATTCCATTTTAAATGAGTACAGTTTTGATAACAAGGTCTGGAAGACTTATTCCGGCGGTATCAAGTTTACTGAAAACGGAACAGTTTATTTCCGATCGGTTGATGCTTTTGACAATATTTCGGAAGTAACCCGTTTTGAAGTGACCAATATTGACAAAAGTGCGCCGCTTCAGCCTGAGACATCTTCTGTCAACGTCAAAGGGGCAGGCGCCGCGATTGACTGGGCGGATTCTGTTGATAACGGAAGTGCCGGTTTGCGGGGATACAGAGTCCGTTACGGCACATCGGCTGCTCTTGAAGGTGCCGGACAATTTGTTTCATCAAGCCGGATTTCTTTGCAGTCATTATCTGTCGGAACGTGGTATTACCAGATTCAGGCAGTTGATAATGCCGGCAATTACTCCGACTGGTCCGCTGTTCAGAGTTTTGCCATTGCTTCTGCTCCGGATTTCACCTTGCAGAGTTCTGCTGACGGTATTCAATGGAATAATGTCGGCGAAGCTGAATATTTTGTAGAATACTCTTCTGATGATGGTGTCATTTCTCTGAAAACCATTGGCAACGGCGTTGATATTCTGGGATTGCCCGCAGGTTCCTATTCATGGCGTGTTTCCGCTGACGGCGGATACTGGTCTGATGAAGAAAGTGTTTCCGGAAAAGATTCCTCCGGACCGCAGAAACTGCTTTCTGACGCTGACGGCGACATGGATGTATTCTTTGCCCGTGCTGACGGCTTGTGGGATAAAAACTACGCCGCCGGACACATGGGAGCAGGCACTTGGCAGGGCACATCTGAACGTGTTCAGCTTGATGGAAAAAACAAGTTGACCGATATTTTCGGCGGTTCTGCTGATGCCAACGTTCTTCTGCTGACGGATGATGCCAATGGAGATGCTTTGTTCCTTGATGACATTTTCTCCGCATTCGGAAATGAAGCAAGATTGACTCAAATTGATGAAATCCGCGCCGGAAACGGAAATGATATCATCGACCTGACCAGTCAGAGATATGATTTTGCCGGAGACGCCATCAAAATTTACGGTGGACTCGGACATGATATTATTTGGGCGAACAAGCAGAAATCCGTTATCTTCGGTGATGCAGGCAACGACCGTATCATCGGCGGCAACGCTAATGATATCATCTCCGGCGGCAGCGGTCATGACCGTCTCCACGGCGGCGGCGGAAAAGATATTTTCTGTTTCGGCGGCAATTGGGGATGTGATGAAGTTGAACAGCTTTCAGATGGAGAAATCACCCTGGTTATTGAAAATGGTTCTCTTGAAAACTGGGACGCTGAAAAAAGGCTCTATACCAGTGGAAACAACTCCATTCAGGTTTTGGGTAATGCCGAAGTTTCTCTGGTCTTTGAGGCGGATCCCTCTCTGCCGGAAGGCGTGTTTTCTCCCGCTGCCAGTGAAAAGATTTTTGAGGATAAAAACAAAGGTATGCTGGCATAAACAGCAGCTTTGAGTTTTGTAGAAAAAGGATTTTAAAAAATGAAAAAGTTATTTTCATCAGTTGTGATTTTTGCTGTCGCAGTTCTCGGCGCGGCAGAAATGAAAGTTTTGACCATCGGCAACAGTTTTTCCTGGAGTCTGCAGGAACATTTTCCAAAAATTGCCAAGGCTCAGGGGGATACTCTGAAACTTGCCTTTGCCAATCACGGCGGCTGTTCCATTCAGCGTCACTGGAAATATGTGACTGAAGAAGAGGCCGATCCCGCTAAAAAATATTACAGTCTCAATAAGAAAAAAGCCAAACTGCGTGAAGTTCTTGCCTCTGAAAAATGGGATATCATTTCCATTCAGCAGGTCAGCCACCGGAGCTATGTTAAAGGCAGTTTCTATCCGGAACTTGATAAATTGGTTGCCTATGTGAAAAAATATGCGCCGAAATCTCAAATTGTCTTTCAGCAGACCTGGAGTTACCGCACCGATTCCTCGTATTATCAGCGCAGAAAAATTGATCAGAAAAAGATGGATGAGGGAATTGAAGCCAATTATAAAGAGGCGTCAAAAAAATTCGGTTTTGAAGTGATTCCCGCCGGAATCGCTGTCAAAATCGCCCGCGCTGAACAGAAAGAAACTTTTGTTCCCATGACTCCCGCCGCCAGAAAAGCTCTCAAAGAGGGTGAAAATCCTGTTGAAAAAGGTTCCTTCTGTGTGGGATATGTTTGGAGAAAGAATAAGAAAACCGGAAAAATTGCGCTCTCCTTTGACCCCTCGCATCTCAACAGCCGCGGCAGATATCTTCAAGCTTGCGTCTGGTACGGATTTGTTTTCAAGAAATCTCCTCTTGAAATCAAATACAATGGCAATTTAGCTCCTGCGGAAGCCGCATTCCTGCGTCAAGCTGCCGATAAGGCGTTGAAAGCAAATACGTTCAAAAAGTAACGTTCAGACGAAAAATAAACGGGCTGCTGCAAATATAAAGTTTTGCAGCAGCCCGTATCTTTTTATTTATTTTCAGAGAGTTGTCATTACTGTTTTTTCTGTAAGAGTTTCTGCATCCTGAGGCAGAAAACTGCCGCAGAGACTTGTCAGACAGTTGGCACTTGCGGCACCGAGCGCACAGCGGAATGCCGAAAACAGGTCTCTGCCGTTGACTGTTTCACTCAGCAGCACCGCGCTGGCTGTATCTCCGCAGCCGATGGGATTGACGACTTTTTCAAGGACGGGCAGCGTGTATTCCATGATGGTATTTCCGTCAAACGCATAGGCTTTGTCAGGCCCGTCTGTAATGGCGGCTTTACTGATACCCCAGCGGGATTTCAAATACTGTAATCCCGTGACAACGCTATCTTTTCCCGTCAGGGCAGACAGTTCTTCACGGTTGATTTTAAGCAGAATTTCTGCACCCGAAGAAAAGATATCATCCACATCGCGCCAGGCATCCACCAGCAGGGGGAGGTTTGCCTCTGCGGTTAATTTTGCAAGTTTTGCGTAAAGGGAATTGTCCGTCCCTGTGGGAAGAGTTCCGCAGAATACCGCCGCTGAAGAACTTTTGAGTGATTCCGTATAGCGGAAAATGTATTCCTCAACCTCTTTTGCCGTGGCAGGATAAGAGGGTTCTATCAACTCCGTAACTTCATTGGAGTCAAGTGCAATACAGGTGTTGCAGCAACGGGTGGGGGACTCCGTTTGAACTGAATAAAAGTTGATACCCTCTTTTTTCAGCTGCTCATTGACATAAAGACCATTTTCTTTGCCGCAGAACTGAATCAGAAACGTATCTGCTTTGCCGTAACAGGCGGCAGCGCGGCAGAAATTGATGCCTTTGCCGGAGGGAAATTCTTCAAGACTCAACGCACGGTTGACTTTGCCGGGAGTGATTTTTTCAAAGGTTATGACTTTCTGACGGGCGGGATTGAATCCTGCGGCGGTGATCTTTTTCACAGCATTTTCTCCAGAAGTTGGATGACTTCTCCGTCGGACATTTCCCGGGGATTGCTTTTCATGCTTCCGGAACGGCAGTTGCTGACGATGAAATCAAAGTGTTTTCTTTCAAGATGATATTGTTTGAAATCGGCGGGAACGCCCAGCTTCTGCCGCAAATTTGCGATTTTATCAATCAGGGCATTGCCGTCAATTTCTCCGCAGCAGCCGGCAAGTTCGTCCAGCTGCGCTTTGACAACAGGGGCATTGAAACGCAGTACTTCAACAAGGAGTGTTCCGCAGCAGACGCCGTGCGGAATATTGAGCAGACTGCCCAGCGGATGACCGATACCGTGAACTGCACCCAAACCGGACTTGGATAATCCGATACCGGCATTGAGACTGCCTTGCGTAACAGCATCAACAGCTTGTTTGTCGTGGTTGCAGGCATTTTCAAGATTAAGAAAAATATCCCGGACGGCACTGCGGGCAAAACTTTTTGTAAGAGTAGTCGCTTTGCGTGAAATAAATCCCTCAATTGCCTGAGTCAAGGCATCAAAACCGCTTGCCGCCATGACGGAAAAAGGACACTCTTCCACCAGTTCAGGGTCAACCAACGCTGCATCCGGAGCCATGCCGAGGGTTCTCAATGATTGTTTGATACCGTTGGAGCTGTCGGTCAAAACGGCATTGGCGGTAACCTCCGCGCCCGTGCCTGCAGTGGTCGGCAGTGCGGCAAAGAAAACTTTTCGCTCTCCGGCAGAAAGTTTTCCGTAAAAATAATCGGCAACGGAACCGGACTCATGCAGAAGTGCGGCAACGGCTTTTGCGCCGTCCATGGCACTACCGCCTCCCCAGCCGATGACGGCAGAGATATTTTCTTTGCGGGCAAGGGAAAGGACTTCTTCCACTTCACTCAAACGCGGTTCGCCTGAAAATCCTGTTGAGATGATGACTTTGCGGTCTGCAAACAGGGGGAGCATTTCTTCCTGAATCCGCTTTTTTGCATGTTTTCCGCAGATGAAAAGAACGTTTCCTGAGGGCAGAATGCCGGGAAGAAGAAAACGGCATTTGCGGGAACAGTGGATTTTTTCCGGTAAATTGATTTCAAAATTCATCAGAATCTGATTCCTTTTTTGTGCAGATAGTTGTAAAGATTCCGTGCGGCATCTCCTTCAGCGGCTTTGCGGTTTTTTCCTGAACCGCGCGCCACCCACTGCATAAGGAAAACTTCAACTTCGTAAACAGGATCGTGCTGCGGTCCGGATTGAGAAAAAACCCGGTATTCAGGCGTACAGTTCCAGAAATGTTGAGAAAGCTCCTGAAGTTTGCCCTTGGGGTTGACTCTTACAAGCATCTGACGGGGATCCGGAAATTCTTCAGCAAAGAGCAGTGTCAGCCATTCACGGCAGGATTCCATGCCGCAGGCAAGGTAAATTGCACCGAATACCGCTTCAAAGAGATCGGCGAGAGTGGAATCACGGAACGCACCGCCGGATTCATTTTCTCCGTGACCGATCCGCAAATGTTTTGCCAGATCAATTTTGCGGGCAAGCTGAGCCAGAGCGGACTCACAGACCAGAGCGGAACGCAGTTTGGTCAAATCTCCTTCAGGAAGATCAGAGTAGAGCAGAAAAATATATTCACTTAAAATCGTATCAACGACGGCATCTCCGAGAAATTCCAGCCGTTGATTGTCATAGGCAAGATTGTGTTCAACAGCATAGGTCCGGTGGGTGAATGCTTCTTTGTGCAGTTCCTGCCGGGGCATTGTTTTGAGAAAGTTTTGAAAATTTTTAAGATCAAACATGATTATTTCCTTTTCCGCAAAGAGAGATATTTCACGCGGCGGCGGTAATACGGACAATCGGCATTGAAAGAGATATGTTTTTGATATTCTTCAGCAAAGATTCCCGGGATGTCACCGTCAAGATCACTGTCATTACCATGAACGGGAATAAGTTTGAGAAAAGAACTTGCAAGACGTGACAATTCATGGATTCCGGCGCGTCTGCCGACGGGACGATCAGACAGCACGCAGCCATCCAAATCAATCACACCCCAACTGCCGGAGTTTGTGCGGTAGATATTTCTCAAATTAGCGTCTCCGTGACGGATTCCCGCCTTGTGAAGAGCTGCCAGAAGTTCACATAAATCAGCAATCAATTCGCGCGTCAACGGCATTTTATCGGCGAAAACAGCTTTTTTGCTGATATCCTCTGTGATAAGATAGTCAAACTCCGGCAGAAGTCCCCGGTATTTTCTGAGGGAGGCAAAAACTTTCGGCGTATTGATTCCGGCAGCTTCAAGTTTTAATGCCGCTTCAAGACAGCGTTCGGGACGGGAGATTTTGAACAGATGGCGGAACGATTCAAAAAATGTTCTGTGAGAGAAACGTTTAACAAAAAAAGTGCCGTTGATCCCCGCCAGAATCCGCCTGCCTTTTTTGCAGTTGAATGCCGGATTATCGGGGATATCAAGCAAAGAAACGGGATCAAACGCACAGTTTGACCCCGTATTCAATACTTTGCCCGTCATGCCGGGCACTCTGAAAATGGTATAGTTTAAATCCATTTCTTATCAGAGGTTTTCGACAACCAGATCTCCGACTTCGCTGGTGGAGTAACCCATCTTGCCGGCGGCCTGGGATTTCATCTTGTTACCGGTGATGAAAGCAATACTGCGGTCAATGGCAGCAGCGGCTTCTTTTTCACCGAGGAAATCAAGCATCATTCCGGCAGCACCGACGGCGGCCAGCGGGTTGATGACACCCATGCCGGTATATTTGGGAAGTCGGAGGCCAAGCGGTCTTAGGAAGACAAGGCACTTCCACAACTCCTTGGCCCACAGAACGACATGGCTAGATCC
>JAZQYS010000467.1:0-1902 GCA_045633645.1 Victivallaceae bacterium
GGGCAGTTTTGGGGTGTAGGCGGCACGCGCCTTTTGCAGAGCAGAAACAGCACTCATTTGTTTATCCTTTCGATTTTGTGAGTTGATAAAACTGTTTTCTTAAGACAAATATATTCACAATATGGTAATTTACAACAGAAAGTTGATTTTCGCAAGTATTATTTCTCATAAAAAAGCGTTTAGATTCTTGAAAAATTGAGAAAACGGGCTATCTTCTATATGTGACAAAGTTTTTTGTCGGAAAAAAACATTTGTATTCCGGCAACTTTGGAGAAAAAACATGGTCTATTGGATTAAAGAAAGTATTCAATCATAAAAGATCAACAAATGGAGAATTTTATTATGATGAAAATGAAGATGTTGCTGCCGGGTGTTATCCTGAGCGCAGGTGTTGTTCTTACTGCTGCTGATGCCAAAAGTGTTACTGTTCCGGCTCCTTCAGCCCAGAACGCCGGTGCTGATGTGCTGGCGCAGATGAATCAGCAGCAGGGTAAAACAGTTGCAGAAGCGTGTGCTTTTCTGCCGGATGTGGTAGCCAAAGTCAATGGTAAAAATGTTACCAAAGCTGAATTTATCGATGCCATGGCAAAGCAGGTTCCCGGCGGTGTGCTGCCGCCGCAGCTGCCCGCTGAAATGCTGAAAATGCAGGCTCCCCAGCTCATTGAACAGTATGTTATGAAAATGGTCATCGACAAGGCGGTCGAGGATTCCAAGATCGTGGTTTCTGCTGACGAAATTGCCGCTCAGCTCAAGGCTGAGATCGCCAAAATGCCCAAAGAACAGCGTGCAATGATCGAACAGATGCTCAAACAGCAGGGCAAGACCATTGATTCTGTGATCATGGAACAGGCGAACAACAAGCAGGCGCAGAAAATGATGGCGTTCCAGAAGTTTCTTGATTCCAAGACCGGCAAGATCACTGTGACTCCTGCTGAAGTTGAAAAGTTTTATAAGGAAAATCCCGCGCAGTTCAAAGAACCCGGCGATCCGGCTGACAGTGTCCGAGCTTCGCATATTCTGATCCAGGTTGACAAGAACGCTGACGAAAAAGCATGGGCAAAAGCCAAAGCGGAAATCGAAGCAATCATTGCCCAGCTCAAAAAAGGTGCTGATTTCGGCAAGCTGGCTGCAGAAAAGAGTGCATGTCCTTCCGGTAAACAGGCGAATGGTTCACTGGGGGCATTTGGCAAAGGACAGATGGTTCCGGAATTTGAAAAAGCCGCTTACGCTCTGAAAGTCGGCGAAATTTCCGGTCCGGTCAAGACCTCTTTCGGCTATCATGTGATCCGCCGCGATCCGGCTAAGGGTGAACGTACCATGGCTTTTGCTGAAGTCAAAGATCGTCTGACCGCCGCTTTGACCCAGCAGAAACAGATGGCTGCTGCCAACAAAGTTGTGCAGGATCTCATGAAAAAAGCCAATGTCCAGATCCTGGTGAAGCCTGAAATGCCAAAAGAACCGGCAGCACCCAAGGCTCCGGCGGCAAAATAATTTTTACTGAGCAAATAACATCAAAGCCCGTACCGGAGTTTTCCGTTGCGGGCTTTTACGGCTTTTACGGGGGCTTTATGGCAGAAATAAATCTCTTGGCTCGCGGCATGGATTTTCTTGCCGCGCAGGATAAAACGACAGTTGTTCACGCGGATGATTC
This sequence comes from Victivallaceae bacterium, assembly GCA_045633645.1. Taxonomy (GTDB): domain Bacteria; phylum Verrucomicrobiota; class Lentisphaeria; order Victivallales; family Victivallaceae; genus UBA1784. Next base: position 1,652 of record JAZQYS010000467.1, read on the forward strand.
GTTTGTTGCGTTGGACGAATATATCCGCAATGGAAAAATCAGGACGGTTGCAGTTTTCACCGGACGCAAATCAGCAGATGATTCAGGCGCATGGAGCAAACTGCTTATGGCATTGCGCTTCAACGATTGTGCAGTAGTGCGTTTCAAAGATATTCCTGCTGAACCGGATATGGAAACCGTTGCCGGAATGACTGATTTTCTGTTCAGAACCGCTCCTGATGCCGTGATTGCATTGGGGGGCGGGAGCGTTA
>JAZQYS010000468.1:0-3089 GCA_045633645.1 Victivallaceae bacterium
ACTCTCTGTTGATGCTTATTGGGGAGTATATGCTTTATACCACAAACTGCAGCAGGAAGTACAGTCTGTTCAGGGGACATCCATCAAAGGTATGACAAAAGAATATGCTCTTGCTCTTACCGTAAATGTTCCCTGTAAAGAACAAGAACAACAGAAAATCGGAGCGTTTTTTCAATCCATTGACCGCCTTATCACCCTTCATCAGCGTGAGCAGATTTTTGACGAATTGTGATAAAATCAACTGAGTCCGGAAAGTGATCGCATGACCAAATCGACATCTTGATTTTCGAGTTCTTGAATAATATGCAAATATGTCTTCTGCGTTGTTGTCATGCTGGCGTGTCCGAGTCTCCGGGCAACACTGGCAATTGAAACACCTGCGAACAATAACAAAGATGCATGGGTATGCCTCAATCCGTGAACAGCAATCACCGGGATATTGGATTTTCGACAATGTCGAGCCAATATATCATTTACTGTCGAATTGTAAACACGGTCCTTAAACACAAAAAATGGCTGTTCCGGTGGCAAATGCTTTACCAAGGCGGAAAATTGTACCACTGTTTGCCAGTCGATTTGTATTTTTCGCACTGATGATGCATTTTTTGTTGGCAAAAAACCGCCATTTTTTTTATAATCCCAAGTTTTACTGATTGACAAAGTCTGATGGGTAAAATCAAAGTCCTTTGGGGTTAATGCAAGTGCTTCTGAAAAACGCATCCCGGTTTTTGCAATCAGCAAGATCAACCAGTCCCAATTTATTTTTTCTCGCAACTCCAAACTGCTGATCAGCGTATGCAACTCAAACTGATTAAGATATTTTATTTTCTTGGGCGTTGGCGTTTTCCCCTTGATAATGGCTTTCCGTGTTGGGTCTTTCATTATTAATCCATCGTCCACGGCATCCATAATTGCACCCTTTAATTGATGATGAAAATCCATGGTTGTTTGCCGCTCGTGGCATTCTGCATAATCATTCAAAAGCTGCTGATATGCGACACGGGTAACATCGCAAAGCCGGAGATCCGGAGCAAGTCTTGTAACCCATGCTTGAGTCATAAGGTACTTTTTCATTGTTACATCTCTCACTGCCCCATCTTTATACACCTTGATCCATTGCGCATAATACTGGCAGAAAAGATCCGTTTCTTTTGTCTGTGTCAACATAATATTTCCTCCAAAATTAAAAATAAGCGCTCACGCTGATGAAGGGTGATAAGACGGTCGAGGGACTTGAAAAACTGTCCTATTTTTTCTTGTTCACATTGCCTATGTGGGATAAAAAGTTGCCATTCGGAATATTCTTGGGCGTTAACGCCAGGCTGTCCTGAACGTTGTGAGGTGATTGTAATGAACCGCCGATACTGTTCGGAAAGGGTTGCTTGAAAAACGAAGTCAGCAGAATTGTCCTTATTAACTTTTGCCCTTATCAAGAAGCCCGCATAATAAACAGTTCCATCTTGAGCATCAAAGAGATATGTTTTACCAACACTTGCGCCTGTTCGGGCAAAAACAATGTCCCCAGCTTGCAACTTGTATTGTTCTGCCTTGTTCAAATCAATATCAGGGGATGTAAGATCCTCCTGTGAAAAAACACGAGTTTCATCAGCGATGTCCGTAATCCTGATGTACTTGTTTTCTCCATCGTATGGTTTGGCTGCAGCATTAAGTCCATATGAGAAGGAATTGCAGATTTCTCCAAGCTTACGCTGTTCCCAAGCATCAGTAAATCCAGCGAATCGAATTGCAGGCACTTTTGCTTTTTCTACCATCATCATTCTCCTCCCAGCAACTGCTGCAATGCTTGAATTCCAACAATATCATCTTCATGGCCAGTCAAATCACCAAGGAGTTTATGTAAGCCATTTTCTACGGCAGAAATTTCGCTGTCGATATCAAGTAATGTTGTGTCATATTTACAGCTTAAATTTTTGATATCTGCAATGAATTTTTTCAACATGACTTTCGGCATTGCAAAAATATCTGTAACCAAAGGAACAATCCATTTTTCTTCCAACAAGAGGCGAATTTGCTCATCAGTCAAACTCTCAATAGTTTCCTTTGTTTTTGCTTCCAACTCACTTTCCGAAGCCTTGATCTTTGCCTTGATGGATTTGATTGTTTCCAATAACTTTTCCGCCGTAATGACTCTGTACTCTGTTGAATCATTCGGATATTCTATCGTTGATTTAAAGAATTTGCACAATTTGACAACCGCTGGCTTGCCGCATGTGCCATCTTTATTGCTTTCTACTCGATCCCATTGCAATTCCGGATGTGCGGCAATAAAATCCTGCTTGTCTTTTTTCTTGCTCAATTTCAAGTATTCGTCCAACAACAGAGTTTCAGGAGTTTTGGCATCAGCAAAAATTTTCTCCGCCGAAGCTGTTACTTTTTTGGAATCAAATGCATCATTTTCATCGTTCAATAATAAATTTTGCTCATCCTCACTTAATTCTCCGAGCAAACCTTCAAGCTCTCCATCTGCTTTATTTATCTCATCTTTCAAGTTATTGAGTTGAGCAAGCTCTGTTGGCAACAGTATTCTTTGCACAAGATCAAAAGGAAAAATCTTGCCAACCCATCCTTCTTGTACATATTCAACTTCTTCTTCATTCTTCTTCTTTTTTTCTTTCAGCAGGGGCTCAACTGTTTTAGCTGCTTCCCAGCCATCTATGCGCAATGTCCAAAGATCGGGTTCGATTATTTTCCAGTGATTATCCAACTGCTGATATGCTTCATATTCATCAAGCAAGGGAATCGGTTTTATATGTTCAAAAATATAATCGCTGAAAGTTTTCTCCTGTGCTGCAATGGAAAGATTTTGCCACTGATCAAGCAAAGAATCCCTCAAGTATTCCCTGAAACCATTAAATGCATTGGCAAACTCCGTTTTATACTGACACACTGCATGATCACTGTTGATAGTCGCAGCAAGATCTGTTACTGCCAACTGTTTATATCTGGGGACGGATTCTTCAAAAAGTTTTTCTCGCAATCCGGTAAAAACATTCCAATGCGCATTCCACAGATCTATTTCATGGTCGGGAATTCCTCCAAACATTGTCGCTCTGATATCAATGTGTTCT
>JAZQYS010000469.1:0-2600 GCA_045633645.1 Victivallaceae bacterium
TCCTGTTCGTCGGCACCAAGCGTCAGGCCAGCGATATCATCCGCGAACTGGCTGAAAAGACCGATATGTACAGCGTTTCCGAACGCTGGCTGGGCGGTACGCTGACCAACAACGTCACCATCCGCAAGAGCGTTGCCAAGATGGCTGAAATCGATGAAATCCTCGGTTCCGAAGCTGCTGCTTCCATGAAGAAAAAAGAAATCGCCGGCATCACCCGCCGCGGACAGAAACTGCACCGCGACCTGGATGGTATCGCCAGCATGAAGAAACTTCCGGCCGCCCTGGTTATCGTTGACGTCTGCAACGAAATCAACGCCGTCCGCGAAGCCAACAAACTGAACATTCCGATCGTTGCTATCGTTGATACCAACGGCGATCCCTCTCTGGTTGACTATCCTGTCGCCGCCAACGATGACGCTGTGAAGTCCGTTGAAATCATCACCGGTATCTTCCGTGAAGCCATCAAGGTTGCAAAAGAAATCCACCAGAAACGCGTCACCGAAGAAAAAGAAGCTGCCGAAGCCGCCAAACGCGTTGCTGCTGAAAAAGCTGACGAAGCCGAAGCCGCTGAAAAGGCTGACAAGCCCCGCCGCGCTGCCAAGAAGCCCGCTGCCAAAAAGCCCGCTGCTGACAAGGCTGAATAATTAAAATTCAAACAGTGGAGAATAATTATCATGATCACTGCTAAAATGGTTCAGGAACTCCGTGAAAAAACCGGAGCCGGTATGATGGATTGCAAAAAGGCTCTGACCGCCGCCAACGGCGATATCGAAGCCGCTGTTGAAAACCTGCGCAAATCCGGTATTGCCAAAGCCGAAAAGAAAGCCGGACGTTCCACCAATCAGGGAAAAGTCTGGACCGGTATCGCCGGTGACAGTGCCGTCATCATCGAACTGCTCTGCGAAACTGACTTCGCCGCCAAGACTCCGAAATTCGGTGCTCTGGTCGAGCAGACCGTTGCTGATGCTCTCAGCGTTGCAGGTGAAGGCGATGTCTGCGAAGCCGCCAACACCGTTGCCGCCGCCAACCTCACCAGCCACATCGCCACCATCGGCGAAAACATGCAGCTCCGCCGCGCCGTCAAATGGGTCGGTTCCGGCAGCAGCAAGTTCGCCGGATACCACCACATGGATGGTAAAGTCAGCGTTCTGGTTGAAGTCGAAGGTACCGATGACGTTGAACTCCTGAACGATATCTGTCTGCACATCGCAGCTTTCAGCCCCAAATACATCACCAGTGATGATGTTCCGGCTGATGTTATCGCCAAGGAAAAAGAAATCGCAGCTGCTGCCGATCCCAAGCTCGCCGGCAAGCCTGCCGAAATGCTTGAAAAGATTCTCGCCGGTAAAATCGGCCGCTACTTCTCCGAAGTCTGCCTGATGAACCAGCCCTGGGTCCGTGATGACAAGACCACTCTTGCCAAAAAGTACCCCGCTGTCAAAATCGTGCGTTTTGCCCGTTGGGCCATCGGCGAAGAAATCTGAATCTGATATTTCAGTTTTCACTAAAAAGCAATCTGCAAAAGCAGGTTGCTTTTTTTATTGCACAGAAACAGTAAAATCCTGCACTATTTGCAAGATAATCCAATATTTTGCGTAAAAGTCCATAGCAAAGCCGGCAAAAAAAAGTTATATTATACTGCGTAAGAAAATTGCTTTATACAAAACAAAGGATACATTTATTATGAAAATTTGCATGATGTCTTTAATGATGGGGTCTGCCCCGGTTGAAGAAATCGTTTCCACTGCGCTTGTCTGCAATATGGAAGCCATTGACTGGATCGGACTCCATGAACAAAAGGCTTCTTATCTGCGCAAACTTTGCGATGACAACGGACTGTATATTGCTGCCCACACCATGCTCAAATGGGGATTTATCAACGGTGATCCCAATTATCTTGATGAATTCAAAGCTTCCCTTGATGACGCCTGTGTGCTTGGTGCGCCGGTTCTGATGCTGCCGCCCTTTGCCCGGCGCGATCAGCAAAGTTTTGAAGATGACCGCAAACGTTATGCGGAATATTATGCCAAAGGATACGAACTTGCCTCCAAGGCCGGTGTGACTCTTACGCTTGAAAGTACCGGATTTCCCAACAGTCCTATTTCAACAGCTGAAGAATGTCTTGAAATCCTGAATCAGATTCCCGGTTTGAAAGTCACTTTTGATCAGGGCAACGTTGCAACTGCAGCAGATCCCAACGACGCTTTTTTGAAACTCCGGGACTACGTTGTTCATTTTCACGTAAAAGATTGGCTCGTCAAAGACACCCCCTTTGAAAACGCTGAAAAGAAACGCTGCGGCAAATATTTTGCAGATGCAACAATCGGTGAAGGCAATATGGATATCAAGTCCTTCTGGCTGTTGACCAATGCACGCGAAAGACAACTTTTCGTCAACCCCGAAACCTGCGATTACAGCGGTAAACGTACCCCAATTGAAACATTCCGGAAAGTCTGCGCCGAAATGAAAAGCTGGGAACTCTAAATTTTCGCGCTGTTCCTGATAAGGGGTGATGGGAATCGGGGGGAGGAGAAAAACTTTTTTTCACGGGAAAAAAAGTTTTTCACCTCCCCCCGAACCCCTCTCCTCTTTTCAAAAAA
>JAZQYS010000470.1:0-1728 GCA_045633645.1 Victivallaceae bacterium
TCCTATATATTCTGGGGTCTTTCAGTCAATGATATTTTATTTTATTATCTGCTGCTTTTCAACTTTAAAACCGAACAAAATTCCATAACACATAATACAGAACGAGAAAAATGTATTCCATAAAATTTTTGTTGGCAAAACTTCTTCAGCGTTTAAATATATCCGAAATCCGTGACAGCTCCCTTCATCAGAATGCACGAATTTCACCCGGATGTATTTTCAAAAACTCAACCATCGGGAAATGGTCATACACAGCTCCTAAAACTTCTGTATTACACACAGATATCGGTAATTTTGTTTCTATTGCCGCTAATTGTTCCATCGGTCTGGCGGCGCATCCGATGGATTGGGCAAGTCTGTCGCCGGTATTTCACGAAGGAAGAAATATCTTTCTCAAAAATTTTTCGACTCATAAATTTGTTCCATATAAGAGAACAAAAATCGGTCACGACGTTTGGATTGGCGAAAAAGTAATCATTGTCGGCGGTGTTCACATCGGCAACGGAGCAGTGATTGGAGCGGGCAGTATTGTCACCAAAGACATTCCTCCGTACCACATTTACGCAGGTAATCCCGCCCGCTGTATCCGGGCTCGTTTTGACCAAGAAATCATTGAAAAATTATTGAATCTGAATTTTTACGAATGGTCAGACGACAGAATAAAACAAGTTGCACCATATATGAACGATGTGGAAAAATTGCTCTCTTTCGCAGAATTGTCAAATCCGTAAAGAGATTCTCTCATAAAAAAACATTATATCTTAAATTTTTATTCTCATAACAATAAATTTTTTTAATATAAGATCAAACAGGAAAAACAATTATGGCAAAAAAAGTTTTTGTATCAGGTTGTTATGACATGCTCCACTCGGGGCATGTGGCATTTTTTGAAGAGGCGGCAAGTCACGGCGATTTGTACGTCGGTCTCGGCTCAGATCAGACTATCTGGGGACTCAAAGCTCGCAAGACGATCAATAATAATGCTGAACGCCTCTATATGGTCAAAGCAATCAAGTTCGTCAAAGATGCCTGGATCAACTCCGGCAGCGGTATCATGGATTTTGAAAAAGAGGTTCTGGAACTGAAGCCGGATATCTTTTTCGTCAATACAGATGGTTATACCCCCGCAAAACTGGAGTTTTGCAAAAAACACGGCATTGAACTTATTGTAAGCAAACGCATCCCCTCCCCCGGATTGCCCGAACGTTCCACAACCGCATTGCGTCAGGAATGCCGTATCCCCTTCCGCGTGGAACTTTGCGGCGGCTGGATGGATCAGCCCTTTGTCAATAAATTCTATCCCGGTCCCGTACTCACGATTTCCATTCATCCGGATATGGAATACAATCACCGCAGCGGCATGGCGACCAGTTCACGCAAAAAAGCAATCGAATTGTGGCAGTCCGAAATTCCTGTCGGAGATCCGGAAAAACTGGCAAGAACTCTTTTCTGCGTTGAAAATCCTCCGGGAACCGAACGTATCAGCGGTTCTCAGGATCAGTTGGGTATTTTAATGGCAGGTTTGAACAAACTCAACTACAACAACGGTTACTGGCCAGTTTCCATTGACAGCGTTCACGATGATGAAATCCTCAACTTCGTGGAAAAAAATCTCTGGCTGGTTCAGCTGCCCCAGAGAGAAGACGGTTACGATGTCTTTGCTCAAACAAATGTTAATATCGACAGCATTAAAAAGCTTTCTCACGCGACGCAGGCCGCCTGGGATGG
>JAZQYS010000471.1:0-2238 GCA_045633645.1 Victivallaceae bacterium
TGCCCGGTCATAGGTAAGGACCGGGATCAGCGCCGGATGCAGACGGACACCTTTGGGCGCAAAAGAGGTGTGATTGTAGGCAAAGATTGAAAGTTTTGCATCAGGATATTTTTTGACCACCCCTTCGGCGATCTTATTGCAGAACTGAACATAAAGCAGGGAGCGGTCATAAGTTCCCAAACGGTGTTTTACATCTGGAACGGGATAGAATTTTTTGCAGTTTTCACATTCGCAATAACCGTTTCCGTCGGTCTGCCCCAGCGTCCAGACCCGCAGTTCCGGGTTTTCTGCAAAGGCGTCACAGATGATTTTGACGGCTTCGGCGATCACTTTGGGATTGGTCATACAGGGCTGCCAGTGAACGCCCAGTTTCGGCGCTTTGGGAATATAGCGTTTACCCTCGATGATCGGATAAAAATCAGGATGCTTTGCCGCATATTTGGAGGGCGGAAACATTTTATACAGTCCGTGTCCGATCGCGACCCGGTAGGGGAAGGCACTTTTCAAATGCGGGTACCAGTCATGATAACGTCTCCGTGTCGGATGCGGATTGGAAAAGAGAAAACGGGTCAGGAATTTCGGGGCATCCTTGAATTCTTTGCGCGGGATGACAAGGTTTCTGACCTTGGGGATATCGATACCGTTTTTTCCCTGAAACAGAAAACGGATACCCAGAAAACGCTCGCAGAACTCGTAAGCACCGTATTTCAAACCGTATTTTCCGCCGCCTGAGATGACCATGACGTCTTTTGAGGGGAATGAAAAGCGGAAACCCTCGATATCCATTTTGCCTTTTTCAAGTTTAAAGACGATACGCGGACCCTTTTCCACGATCTCCGGAACATCTCCGGTTGACAGATAAAGATATTTTTCCAGAATTTTCATGGCTTCAAGTTCGGCAGCCTCAAACGGTTCAGGGCAGAGTCCCGCAACGAGTTTGCCGTTTGACACAACGGGAAAACCGGCGGCGCAGACACTTGACAGACAGAGGAAAAAAGAGAGGAGAAATCCTGAAAGTTTCAGTTTGCTTTTTGGGGACATTTTGTTGTTCCTTTGGGTTCTGTTGGGTTTTATTTTAAATTTTTCTTTTCAGGCTTGAGGATATCTTTAACTGTTGATTTGAGGACAACATTATCCAGGAGCGCACGTCCTTTTCTGGTTCCGCAGAGATAGAGTCTGATCCGCAATCTGGCAGGCAGAGCTCCAGCAGCGGTGAATTTCAGTTTCATCTGCGACCATTCAGAGTTGTTTTTTCCGTGAACATCGCTGTAATAGGCGGCATGAAGGATTTTCCCTTTACTGTCGCACCACTCTGAAGAGATGTAGGGGATGACCTTCCGGTCAGTGTTTTCGCAACGGTAATCGACCGTCAGGAGAAAATGTCCCGGCTTGGTGACGGTGAAGTATTTTTCAGCGATGCTGTAATCGCCGTTGCGGGCGGGAAAAACCAGCGCGCCGGAGTTGTTTTTTCCATCTTTGGCAGAAAACAGATTGGGTTTTCCGCCTCTGCCCTCAAGGATCCCCGCCTGCCAGCTGCCGATACCCTTGTTGAAATCATCGGTGAAAACTGTTTCGGTAAAGGCTTTATCGGCGATCTTGCGCGCCTTTTGATTGTTCAGGAAAAATTCAATTTTAAAACGGCGGTCACGGAAACCGCGCAGAAAATGCTTTGCGCGTTCCCGGCAGATGCCTGCGGGGGCAAGTTCAACACAGCGGAGAAGTTCTTTTTCGCAGTTATCAAGGAATCCTGCGGGCAGATCTTCAACGTAATTGTGCCATGTCCACACATGATAGGTGCGGGCGCAGCGTTTGAACCAGGCGGAGTGAGGAACGGTTTTTATCCAGAAGTTTTCAAGAGCTTCGAAATAATTCTGCAAATGCGGCGCCGCTTTTTCTCCGACAGCAGTGCGGTACCAGTCGGCAAGGATCTTATCCACATCCTGATAGGGGTTCCAGAGGAACTTCAAAGCAACGTAGCCGAAAGGACCGTCAAGCCACAATTTTTCTTCGTTCAAAGGAGAATACTCTCCGAAAAAGTGCCGCACGCCCGATTCGTGTCCTTCGCGCAAACGCTGTGCGATGTGACGGGGCAGCGCGCGGGGAAGCACAAAGTGTCCTGTTGTGACGTAATCATACCAGGCAACGCTTGAGGAGATTTTTTTCCATTCTTTCTGCCGATCCTGATCCATTTTTTTGCGTGCGGGGTCTGCGTGGTTGGCCCGGTCATAGGTGATGATC
>JAZQYS010000472.1:0-5229 GCA_045633645.1 Victivallaceae bacterium
GTCTTTCCATATTAAAAAGATAATCGTATCCGCAAAGTTTGATATCCTGTCCCGGGACGATTCCGGCGTTGAGCAAGGCTGTATGCAGATTGACTGCCAGAATATCCACCGTGCAGAAAACGCCGGTATTCGCGCCGGAAGAACGGATTTCTTCAACGACGGTTTCTATCGGTGTTGTTGTTGAAAAATGCGTAAAACGGCAGGTGTGGTTCTCTATATATTGAATAAAAGACGTGACGCGGGTGCGCCCGTTTCCGTAGATGATAAAATTGCGGCAGCCTTGAGAAAGCAGATGTTCCGCCACCAGTTGACCGCCTCTGCGGTCATCCAGAAAAACTCTTGAAAGTTCCGGCATGGGACAGAGCATTTCAGGTCCCTGCGGTTCCAGAAAAACGACTTTGCCGCCCGAAGAACAGTATTCTTCAAGCTGTTTTTCCGCACCTTGAAAGCGGTGTTCCGGGTAAATAAGCAATCCGCAGTTCCGCCTTGCCGTTGCTTCTGAGAGAAATTTTGCAAGTTCATGTTCTGATTCATCAAAATTAAGCGAAACAGAAAAAGCCGCCTCCTGTGCTGATGTGCAGCAGCCTTTTATCAGTTCAAGAATAAGATTTGTTCCGAAGTTCGGCAGAAAAAGTCCGATTTCAGGGATGTAGCCGCGTTTGAGAAATTCAGCATTTCGGTTCGGACGGTAACCTAATTTTTTTGCACTTGCCAGAATTCTTCTTCTGGTTTGTTCTGAAATTCGGGCGGCTCGGCCTCTATCCGGATTCAAGACAAGGGAAACTGCTGCAACTGAACAGTTTGCCGCTTTGGCTATATCTGCCAAACCTACTCCGCCTGATGTGTTTCCCGCCATGATAAAATTTTTGGTTAAACGTTTTAGCAAATTTATGGTAAATAAAATAGCATGATTTTTCCGACTTGTCAAGATGTGGGGCTTGTAAAATGCTGTTTCGGCGGTATATTTCTTTTGTTCTGTTCTTTAAGGAGGTATTTTAGATGGAAAAAAGAAGCAATATCAACTGGATTCTCTCTGAGTTGCCGGAACTGCGCGAAAAAGGCATACTTCCGGCGGAAACGGCGGAAGTGATGGGAAATTATTACCGCGAAAAACTTTCCGTCATCCCCTCTCCGCAGAAAATTTTTTCACTTGTTATCGGTATCATCGGTATCGTCATGGTTGCGGGCGGGATTATCCTCTTTTTTAATCATAACTGGGATATGTTCCCGAAATTTCTGCGTATCGGGATCTCTGCGATTCCCCTTGCGCTCGGCGCAGGGGTGTCATACTTTACCATCTGCCGTGAAAAGGGACAGATTTTTAAAGAGTGTTCCGCCGTATTGACCTCTGTCGGAGCTGCCGTATTGATCGGTATGCTGTCGCAGATTTATCAGCTTAACGGTGAACTCCATGAATTCATGTTTCTTGTACTGCTTCTGGCAGTTCCCGTATTGTACATTTTTAACAGCATAGGACTTGCAACTCTTTATGTGTTTTTTTCCTTTTTCGTCAATCACTGGAATGCGCCCTGCTGGTGGAACGGTATTCTAACCCTTGCTTTTCTGCCCTTTCTCTTTTTTCACTTGCGGGAAAAATCCTCTTTCTGCGTCTGGAGCCGTTATCTTGCCCTTGCCCTCGGTGTTTCCCTCGGATTCGGCTGCGGAAAATATGCGCCTCTGCTTGCCGTGATCACGCTTTCGGGATTGTTTCTGATTGCCGGATTTGATCTTTACCGTCAGAAAACGGCATTTTTTAAAAATCCCTGGCTGATTCCCGCCTTTGTGATTCAAATCATTTTTCTGGCAGTCGGCAGCAGTACCAAAGATGTTTTCAGATTATCGCGTTTTTGTTCCTCTGAAGATATATGGAGTTTCGGCATTTGTTTTTCCGCCGTCGGAATCGGCGTTTTGATTGTACTTCTGCGGAAACGTCTTATTATTGCTCGTCTGCTGCCTGTCATTCTCATTCTGCTGACACTTGTTCCGTTTTTTACAAAAGAGCCTGTTATGTGTATGATTTACAATGTTTATTTCGGCGCTGCCGGAATCATCTGTCTGTATCGCGGTTTTGTCAAACGTTCCTTACTGCTCTTTAACGGTGGTACGCTGATGATTACAGTCCTGCTTGCCTGCCGTTTTTTTGATTCGGATATCGGTCTCTTGTACCGTTCACTCGGCTTTATTCTGCTTGGAATCGGCTTTATTGCCGCCAATGTGATTTATAACAGAAGAAACAGGGAGGAATAACAAAATGAAACTCAATAAAAAATTTCTTCTCCTGTGCTATACGCTGACACTTTGTGCGATTGTGTGGTATCCTGCGAACACGGTCAGAAGGATAGAGTTTCCGGCGGAAAAACCTGTGGAAATGAAATTCCGTGTCCGTCTTTATGACCCCTATGACCCCATGCGCGGAAGATACGTCCGTCTTCAGGCGTTTCCCGACCGGATTGAAACCGCTGATAAAACGAACCGTTTCCCCTGGCGGAGCAAGGAAAAGATTTTTGCAGTCCTCCAGCGCGGAAAAGATGGATTTGCACAAGTTCTCCGCCTTGAAAAGAACATTGAAAATCTCAAACAAGGCGAGTTCGCCGTCAGAGTTTCTTCATGCTGGTATCAGCGCGGATACGGCAGAGAAAAAGGAAAAAATTTCTATACATTCTCTCTGCCGTTCAAACAATATTTCGTCAACGAGTTCAAGGCGCCGCTTCTTGAAGAGGAACTGCGTAAACGCTCCTCAAAAAACAAAAACATGATCCTGACCGTCCGTTTTTTTAAAGACGGAGTCCATGCCGTTTCAAGTCTGACATATCCGTAAAAAAATCCCCGCCGTTATCAGGGCGGGGAGAATTTGTTTTTACAGTTGACTGATAAGAATGCCTCCGGCGGGGACCGCCTGACCGCGATACCGGCGGGTATTGTTTGACTGGTTCATCAGAAACAATACTTTTTTATTCTTGTATTCAATAACTTGAACATCTGTTGCAATCCACCCCGGAACTGCGTGTGTCAGACGTTTGCCGAAGCGGATGAAATTTTCATATTTTGCCATGATATGAGAAACTTCTGCACAGGCGGAAAGAGAATATCCATCCATTGAGGCGAGTTCATACATCAGGAATCCTTTTGTGGAATCCACTGCCCGGCGCAACAGCCATGCCGCTGTCAGCTGCCGGGGATATGCCCGGCTGGTTGCGTCATAAGGTGTTACGATCGCACCGGTCATCAAAGGAGTTTTTCCCAGAATGGCAAGAGTTTCCTGCAATTCTTTTTCCGGACGTCCGTATCCGCAAATGGCGTAATCCACCAGATCTTTGACCATACGCCAGTCGATGCCGTAAACGTGTTTGTTTTTTTCGCTCTGATAGGCGCTGTAAATTGAGAACAGCGTTTTGCTGTTGTGTTTTTTGAGTGCTTTGCGGATGAGTTTGGTAAAATCCGCCATATTCTGATTGCGGGAAACAACATCGCTTTTTTTGCTGCAGACGGAGCAGTAACAGGAAAATGGTCCGGTGCTGTAACCGTATTCGTAATCCCATTCAATAATCGGGGGATTTCCTGCTTTTTTCATCCAGAGCGGGATCTGCGTTTCAAGCCAGGCGTAAAACTCCGGTTTGCGGATGTGTTCAGGACAGACCAGAAGCGGATCTTTCTTACCGTTTTTAAGTGTCAAGGCTGCTTCCGGATGCAGTTTTGTATAAGGTGCCAGAGTCCAGCTCCAGCTTTTGAAGTTGAACATATATCCGTAGGGGATATATTTATTGGGAACTGTACTCATGCAGTTGACTCCCGCACTCATCAAATTCCGGACAACTGTATCAATATATTTTCTGTCAGTCAGCATCCGCAGCCAGCCCGTACTTATGGTGATTTTCAGGTTTCTGTTTTTTGCCGCCTTCAGTTCCGGAAGAATCCGCACCCTGACTTTTTGCGGAACTTCAATGACTTTGTGTTTCTTACTTTCTGCAGAAAAAGACAGTTGTGTGTATGTGCCTTTGAAATTTTTCGGGATACGGATGAATGCCGCAACAAATTTGTGAGAAGGAAGAACTTTGGAATACGGAATTCCGTTCAGAAAACGGATCTTGCCGTCAGAAGTGTATTTGATTTTATAATTATCGTAGAATCCGGAGGCACATTCCAATTTGAATCCTGCGGGTAAGTTTAATTTCAAGGTATAGTCATCCAATGTCATTCCGGGGAATCCGACAGGAGAAAAGAGCAGCATCTGCAGTCCGCCGCGTGTAACTGCAAGTTCCTGAGCCTGCCAGTTGGGCCAGAGCAAAGATGCGTTGACCGCCAGGGTGAATCTTTTGTCAGGCGGCATGATCTTACTTTCGTTGACCAGCAATGGTCCTTTGAAGGACGGGGAAAGCTCAATTTGATTGAGTCCGTCATTGAGCAGTGCGCCGGAGTTGACTGTTTTGCCGTTGAGAGAGATTTTGGCGGCTTTGTCAAAATAAATTTGAGTTGCGGTCGTTGCAAGTTCATAAACAGGAGAATTATAGACAGGAATTCCCTGTTCGGGGTCAAGCGCCTGCCAGAAAAATGTGAATTTACCGGAATGGTTCAGATCAAAATTCTTTTCTGCAATAAATTGCGCCGGAAAGCCGGGGAAATGGATTTTTCCCCGGAATGCGGCACCGTTGCACTCGAAAATATTTTTCCCCGGCAGAAAAGCCGGCAGTTTGGCATTTGTTTCCGGTACTTTGTCCGTAAAAAACAGATTTCCGAAGTCTGCCGCCCAGTGAAAGCCGTATGCCGTCGGAAAAAGAACACTCAATTCTTTGGCTGAGTTGGATTTTCTTCCTGCCTGAAATTTGATTTTTTCTCCTTGGCGGGGAACACCGCCGACAGCTTTCCACGGAATTTCGATCGTTGTTTTCCAGAAGCCGTTGCCGATGGCGGTTTTGACTTTGGCGCCTGAGTTCCACGCTGTTTGGCGGGTCTGCCAATAAGATGGACCGGTTGCTGTCGCATTTTCAAGTTTCCCTGCGCCGGTTACGAAAAAATCGTACAGTTTTCCCTTGCGGAGCAGCAGAAGGACAACATAATCATTGGCGGTGAGTTCCTTTTCCTGCGTTTTGAATTCGTGCAGACGGTTGGCTGCCGGATCAAGAACTTTCTCTTTACAGAAAAATTCTGCCGTGAGAGCATTGTCATCGTAAGTTAATTTGACGGAACTCTGTTCATCGGCAAAACGGTTTTCTTTGATTTTGATGAAGGGAC
>JAZQYS010000473.1:0-8057 GCA_045633645.1 Victivallaceae bacterium
GACATTTACTGATCTTTGGGCATAGTACTCCAATCAGAAAAATAACATTTACAGTACGTTCTTTGACAGAGATCAAATCAAATAATGTTTCTCCCTTTCATCATGAACAAAATCAAATACATTGTCATATTTCTTTTTTCAGTATTGTTTTTGTCAGCGGCGGAAAAGACATATTCCCGTTTCGGCATGACAGACTTTGAAAAAACGTTTCCCGGAGGCTGGCGTTTCCTTTCAGGACGACAGGATGATATTGTTTCCGGAAAGATTTGCAAATCATCTCCGTTTGCAGGAAATGCCTGTTTCAAAATTGATGTGAAACAAACTCCGCAGCGGTATGCTGTTTTGACAAAAACGGTTGCAAAACCGCTGAAAGAAGCTGCTCCTGCCGCGGTAAAACTTGCGTTCAAGGGCAATGCTCCGGCAATGTTGATTGTAAGGGGGTGGACACCTGCAAAAAAATGGGAGGTTCATTCTTTTACACTTCCATCGTCTGCCGGATGGAAAGAATTTCAACATGTTCTCAATTGGCGGCAGCCCGTAACTCAGCTTGCTGTTGAACTCCGGGTAAAAAAGAAAGGCTCGTTCTGTTTTGACAATGTCCGTCTGCTTGCTGAAATTAAAAAAAACGAAGCTGTTTTATTGTTGATTCCGCAGGAAAAAACGGGAAATCCGGAGAAAATTTCTCCGGCACAGGCAGCCGGCTGTCTGCCGGGACCGCGCTTGAAAGAGGCAATAGAAAAATCCGGAATGAAGTTTTGTGCGGCAGCCTATTCGCCGGACATGACCGCCGATTATCTGCGCAGATTCAATATCATTGTTTTGGGAACAGAAGGTGAAAGCGGACAAAAAGCTTTTTCCAAATCCGGTCTTGACCGTTTGAAAAAATTACTGACAGATTATGTTGCATCCGGCGGGGGATTATTTGTTACCCGCAGTCCCGGCTGGACTTACGGAAGGGATATTGAACGGGCTAATGCTCTGCTTGATGTTTTCGGCGCAAAAATTCTCAATGAACAAGTCAGTGACGATGTTCATTGTTTTTCAAATCTGGAGGATGTCCGGTTTTTTTGGACCGGAAATATCAAAAAAGGTCATCCTGTCACCGGAGAGGTTCGCGGAATATTTTATCCGGACTATTTCAACCGTCATAATCTTTCTGCCGCAGGCTACAGCGATTTTACCAGTCCGGTTCAAACTTCAGCGGATTGGGAAATCCTGATTTCCGCTATGAAAACAGCAAAATCCATGGAGTTGAAAAAAGCAGCGGTTCCGCCTCCGCCGGTTCCCGGAGTTTACAAGGAATCCGCGCCCCTGCTGGCGGTCAGAGAATACGGCAAAGGCAGAATCGCTGTTTTTCCTGTTGCGGCAACAATTTTCTGGCATGATGCAGAACATGTATTCTGGAACCGGGACGCCACGGCTTCCGGCAGTATTCAGGGCAAACCGGGAGATTCCCGCCGCCTGATGATAAATTTATTCAACTGGTTGAAACAGCCGTCGGAAAAAACTTTCGGCAGCTGGAACAAAACAGAAACAGCCGCTGCGCCGGATGTGGGATTCCGTAAGATTGACTGGGATAAAGTTTCCTTTAAAGGCAAACTTCTTTCCGGTAACTACACCGGCTTGATTGGCGCACAAAGTCATCTTTCCTGCGGGAAAAGTACACCGCAGCAGATGATAGAAGCTGCCCGCCGTGCAGGATATGATTTTATTGCATTTACTGAAGAATTGGAAAAGATGAGTCCGGAAAAATTTGAATACCTGAAAACAGTTTGCGCACAATTTTGCAACAAATCCTTCCAGGCGTATCCCGGATTCAGTTACCGGGATGAATCCGGTAACTTATGGACTGTATTTTCTGACAAACTTTTCTGGCCGAAAAAGTCCTGGTTCAGTCAGAAATACCCCGGGCGGCTGGTCGAAAACAATGCCGGCACAAGAGCATGGGGATGGCCGCCTGTCATCTGGACTGAAAACGGAAAAAATCCGGAACGCTCTCATTTGCAGGGAAATTTCAATACCTATGCCGCGGTGACATACCGTCATGGAAAATTAACTGATGATTCACGCAAAGATATGGAACGGTTATTAAGAAGTTCCTATGTGTTTTCCCCGGTTGTTGTTCACTTTGTCCATTCAGCACAGGAGATTGAACAGGCAAAAAAATCAGTTTGGCAGACCTCTGTCCGCTGGGCTGATAACCATATCATTGACGGCATAACCGGCGTCGGCTTCGGAGCTGCCCTGAGAGGAAATCCCATTTATATCCGTCCAAGTTATATCACAGGGGGACCGGTTATTGAAGATTTCAGAATCCTTAATTTCGGAATATCTGATTTGACGATTCCCGGCAATGACCGTTGGCGGATGCGTGTTGAAGCAAGTTCCTCTGCAGGTTTGAAAGAAATTAAAGTTATAGATGCGGAACGCGGAATTTTCCGCCGTTTTCTTCCACAGGGGGAAAAACATTTTGAAACACAGTTTGATGGTTGGCACGCACAGCAGCAGATATTTTTGCTTGAAGTAACAGATGCAAACGGTCGTAAAGCTGTCAGCTGGCGTGTTCCGACGCTGGTTCAGGAAAATAATTTCTTGCGGTGCAGTGATAATTTCAATACGATGCCGCAGGGAAAATGGAACGGTATTCCGCAGCACTTGCAGAATATCCGCGGATATGAAAATTATCTTGCCAAACGCGGTTTTCAACGCTCCGGCACGCCCCGGATTGCCAATACAGGTACAAACGGCAGCCGTCCGGCAGTTGAATATATCAACGGCAAGTCCTCCCGTTTCGGAACGTTTTTTGATTATCGCTACAATGAAAACTATCCCAATGGAAAAACTGCCAATGATGATCTGACTGACCGGAGAGAATGTGCTGTTCCCAATGAATTTTACAAAGCCCGTGTCGTCTACCGGATGTTTTCCTGCAATCAGAATGGACCGATGATTTACCGGGTGGATTGTGAAGTTGATATTCTCAAGGATTTTATCACTCCGGAATTCAGAATATTTTCTCTGGATGGACGGCGCAACGCATTCAATGTGACGTTTACCACACCGGAGGGGAGTGTCTCGCGGATGAAAGTTTCAAACAAAGCGATAGCCGGAAAACTTTCCCGTCATGGAGCTGTTGGTATCTGGCCCTGCGTATTCAGGGGATCAATCGGTTTTATTTCTCTTTCGGATGATTTGTCTTTTTCAGTAAATAAGAATGGAAAAAACTGCTTCTTGAACGGCTTTTACAAAAAAGAAAAACGGCAGTACCGGAAAGGGGAAAAAATCCGTTATTCTTATCTTACAGTCATCAGCCAACTGGATCCTCCGGAGGATGATCAATTTTTGTTGAGTGTTCGCGACGCTTTCGGTTTGAATGGAAAAAAAGCCCGGTGCCGTATTGAACCTGTGCAAGGTAAAGTCATATCAGACGGTTTTATTTTCAGATTAAAGGCTGATAAGCACGCGTTCTGCGGCAAAGTTTATCAGGAAAAACTGCCGTTGAATCAACCGGTGACCGTGGAAGGATTAAATCCGCGCTGGGATGCCGGAATCCTTTACAAAGGTAAAAATACTCTGCTTCTGCCCGTCAAGCGTTCCAATGCTTACAGACAACGGTATATCGTTCAGGAACCCCGGGTGTTAACCGATGAACTTTATCATATTCCGGTGGATGAAAAAGGTGTTTCCATGCTGCAGATTGATACTCAGCTCGGAGATCGCAATATTTTTATAGGCAATCTGCTGACTGCAGATGATCCTGAGTTGTGTCTTACTCTGACCGACCGCCGTCCCGGACGCATTGCTTTTGCTGTTCATAATCCGACGGATAGAGTCATTACAGCCGTAATCCGTCCGGGGAAGGGATTGGATATCTTGGGCAAGTTTGAAAAAAAGGTGAAAGTTTTTCCAGGAACAACTTTGCATGTCAAAATAAAATAAAAAGGAAACCGTTATGAAAAATAATACAAAACATCGCACTTTTACTCTCATTGAACTCTTGGTTGTTATTGCCATTATTGCTATTTTGGCAGCGATGCTGATGCCCGCATTGCAGCAGGCGCGCGAAAAGGCAAAGACGACCGGATGTATGAACAATATGAAGCAGCTTGGAACATATTTTGCTTTGTACTGCGATGTTCAGGATGGATGGTATCCGATCGGTTCCGTTGATATCGACGGTGCAACACACCGCTGGGGATGGTATATGTATCAGGTCTTGAAAATGCCCTGGGGGCCTTTCCGCTGTACAAAGTATGATCTCTTTACCCATACCGGCATCGTCGGAGATGAAAGTTTCAGCAATCACAAAGACGGCAATCACCGTAACGCTTACAACTATCTGCCTTACAACTACAACATCATGGGTATCGGCGGACGTGCCACCAATCCGCAGGGGGGAGCATTCTCAGGTCAGATCAACTACACCGGAACCAGTATCAAAGTGACAGAAAACCGTATGCCCTCCAAAACGATTCTGCTCGTTGACGGCAGACAGGGATTTTACGGTCCGCGTGAACGCAGCAATGCCATTTTGCGCTACAACGGCGGAGACCATATCGATCCCAGACATGCAGAGACTGCCAATATCTTATGGAGTGACGGCAGAGTTATCAATGTGAAAGATCCGCATCCGCGTTTCTGTGTGGGCAACACCGAAAGCTCCCGCTGCTTTGATCACGGCGGCAACTATTATTACATGTCTTTCAAAAATTATACCAATCTGACGGATCCGGGCTGGCTTTGATTTTTCAGGAGAATGACAATGTCAATAAGGGGGGGAATGTTTTTTCTGTTTGCGGCAGCTGTCAATGCAGTTGCCGTTGTGCCGGATATTCAGTTTTCATTCAACAAATCCCTGCGGGCTGATTTCGGCGGTAACGGGAAAAGGACGGAAGAGGCTGTCGGCAATTACGGAGAAACCGGTGTTCAGGCAAAGCAGCTTTCCGGCAATGATAAAAGCATAAAGCAGCAGCTTGTTTCCGGAGTCAGCGGTCTCGGGTTGAAACTCGGCAGAAGCAATGACGGAAAATCCAATCAGATTTACATGTATGATTTGAGTTCTGCCGAACTTTCTCCGAAAGCGGGAACAATTTCTTTCTGGGTGCGTCCGCTGAATTGGGACGGCAAGGATAAAAATTTCCACAATTTTATTTCTCTGCGCGGCTCGACCCGTCTTTTTGTCAATTATTCCTCCCGTCGTGAAATCTCTTTCAGTCTCCTTGAAGGGAAAAATGTTTCATCCGTCAAAAAGTCCGCTGTCAAATGGCAGAAAAACGCCTGGCATCACATCGCCGCCGCCTGGAATGATAAACTTATTCAACTCTATGTTGACGGTGTTCTTGCCGGAGCCATGGAAAACCGGATTAACTCCTCCAAAAACTATAAACAACTGATTCTCGGTGAATATTGGGCAGGGAATCCCGGAAACAGCGTCATTGATGATCTGCTGATTTTTTCACGGAAACTTGAACCTGAAAAAATCCGCAAGCTGTATGAAAAACATCAGGCGGCTCAGTTTACCAATGAATCTCCGCTTGAGTTTTCTGTTGCCCGCAAGACTCCGGTTGCTGACGGCAAAATCGGTAAAAATGAATATCCGTTCAGTGCCGAAGGTCTGCGCATCGTTGCCAAGGGGTCAGCCGCTTATTCTTCCATTCAGACCCGCTGGTACTGCGCTTGGGATGAAAAAAACTTTTACGCTGCCCTCAAAGCTCCCGGAGGAAAACTTTTGACAACAGCAAACACCCGTGACGGGCATGTTTACAATGACGACTGCGTGGAGTTTTTTATTCAGCACCCTGTCAGCAAAAAAGTCTATCAATTTATTTTCAACAGCAAGGGAACAATTTTTGACAGTTTCGGCGGAGATCCTGCGTGGAATTGTGCCGGTCTAAAATGTGCAAGCGTTGCAAATGATAAAAGTTGGCAGATTGAATTTGCCATTCCCTGGAAAGATATCAACATCGTTCCCCGCAACGATATGCCGCTGCGTATCAATCTCTGCCGCAGCAATCAGGCTCTGCGCCGGGGACTTTCAATTGTTCCGCTTCCCAACAAGGCCTATAATGATCCGCCTAATTTTGCAAAGGTGGTGTTAAAAAAAGATTCTCCCGAAATTCATTGGGGTTCATTCGGAAAACTTTTTGACGGTGTAATCGACTCAGATATCCAAATCAATTCTCCGCAGAACGACAAAATCATGTTGACCCTTGATGTGGATTCCCAGCTGCAGCCGTATCACTTCAAAAAACAAATTGCACTTGCTTCAGGAAAAGATACACTTATTCCCATCAAGGGATTTTTCCGCAAAAACAATATTCTGGATATTGCTCTGCTCTCTGAAAAATACGGCGTTCTTTACCGGACGGGTATTGAAGTCAAAGAGGCGGCCCCTGCCAGATATTCTTATATCTATACCGATTTGAAAAAGCAGGAAATCGTCATTGTTTGTGAAAATGCTGTTGCAGGCGGCGAACAAAGCCGTCTGCGTGTGACGCTCACCTCCGCTGACGGAAAAGTGGTCATGGATAAAACTGTTGTTGTTCCAAATGACAAACTTTCTGTGCAATGCCGTTTCCCTCTGGGGAATATTCCCTGCGGAGAATACCGCTTGAAGCATTATCTTGCTGACAACAAAGGCAAAGTGTATGCTCGGGACTGGGAATATTACGGACGCTTTTCAGGTAAAGAACCCCGCTTTAACGCAACTGCAGGATTGGAAGATACGATTCCTGCGCCGTTTACCGGACCTGCGGCAAAAGAAAACACCTATTCCTGCTGGAACAGACAAATCAAAATCGGCGGAAACGGCTTGATTTCATCTGTTGTTTCCGCAGGAAAAGAGATTCTGAAGGGCAGTATAGAATTTAAAATCAACGGAAAAATTCTTTGTTTCAAACCGCAGCTTGTCAAACAGAACAATTGCACGGCAGAATATCTGCTGACGCCGGTTGATACAAAGAGCCGTTTAAAAATCCAATTGCGTGCAGAATTTGACGGCTTGCTGTGGTTTACAGTGATTCTTCCCGCCGGTGAAACTGTAAAATCCGCAGAACTGCTGCTGCCGCTTGACCGGAAGTTTGTGGATTCTTATGATGACTGCGCCTCCATTTTTTACCGTCACAACCTGAATAAACAGAAAAACGGAACTTTCATTCAAAACCCTGCGGAAAATCCCTTTTTCTGGCTCGGAAGTTATGACCGCGGTATTATGGGCGGCAACGGAAATATGCGGGGGTGGTATCTCAAAAATAAGAAAGACGGTTATCAGCTGGAGTTCCGTCCTGACAAAGTCTGTATGACGATGCGTTTTATTGATACGCCGATCAAATTGACCAAAGAACGCCGTTTTTCATTTTATCTGCATCCGACGCCGGTCCGTCCTTTGCGGAGCAAATCGTTACGAAAAATCCGCATGGAGGGCAATCCCTTTATTCCCGAAAAAGTGCCTTATATCAATGCCAACATGTGGCAGCCCTATTACACGAAACTCTTTGATCACAAGACAAAAGAGTTTATGAACTCCCCGAAATCCCTTGAGCGTTACCGTAAAAATGCCGAAAACGGCAAGTGGCGTGTATTCTGGTATTGTGCGCCCAAAGGTACAAGTCCTTACAGTTATGAGTGGAATTATTTCGGTGAGGACTGGGTGGAGCCGGAACCTGCTCTCGGAAATTACCGTCAGGATCTGGTCTATACCACCCGCGAAGCAAAAATCAAAGGAATCTGGACCAATGCCTGTCTGGAATCGCGCAGTTTCTTTAATTTCAAACTGCGCCAGATACAGAATTTTACCGAAGACCCGAAAATCCACGCCTACGATTTGTACTATGATCTGGGTTGGCCGCGCAAATGCGGCAACGCTCTTCACGGCTGTGCCTGGGTTGATGAATTCGGTTATCAGCACCGTAACTATGATTTGCTTGCAATGCGTGAATTCAACTTACGCACAGTCCGTCATCTGCAGAAAAAGCGCAAAGATGCCCTGCTGCTCGGACATTTGCAGCAGACAAGGACTCCTGCCGACTCGTTTTATGATCTTCTGATTTTCGGTGAAC
>JAZQYS010000474.1:0-2948 GCA_045633645.1 Victivallaceae bacterium
TTGATGAAAAGACAATTCTTCTTCCGCTGCTCAACGGCATTACGGCAAGCGATGTCATTCAGAAACACTTTCCCCGGAACACCGTTCTGAAAGGATATTTTCTCGGACACGCAAGCGTCAGAGAAAACAATCACATCTCCCATGACGGAGTCGGCACATTTTTTATCGGTGGAAATCAGAAAGCTGTTGCCGCAACTTATGAACTTTTCACCGATTCCGGTATCAACACCGTGATTCCTGAAGATATCATCTCCGCCATGTGGAAAAAGTTTGTTCTCAACGTCGGCGTCAATCAGACTCAGGCAGTCTTTAAAGCTGATTACGGTACGATGCAGAAGTCTCAGGAACTGCTCGCCTATGCCCGCAATCTCATGCAGGAAGCTGTTCTTGTTGCCAATGCCGAAAATGTTTCAGGAACAAACTCCATGGTTGAAGATGCCATGAAAGTTATTCTTGATATGCCGGGCAGCGTCAAAACCTCCATGCTTCAGGATGTACTGGCCAAAAGAGTTACCGAAGTTGATGCATTCGCAGGAACAATCTGTCAGAAAGCGGCTCTCCATAAAATTCCGGTGCCGTTCAATCAGGATGTGCTTGATAAACTCCAATAACAATAACGGAGAGCATTTTATGAAACAATTTATTTTCGTTTTACTTTCAACAATTGTAATTCTCTCTTCCGGTTGCCGCAGTACGGCTGTTGAAAGTCAGAAAAAAACAGAAAAGGAACTCAAAGCAGTTCTCTACGTTGACGCCGGAGCAAGCGGCAACGGCGTCCACCATTGGGCGGCATTGCTGGAATACTCCCCCGGAATCAGACTTTACATGATGACGGCAAAAGATATTCAGGCAGGAAAACTCTCCGGCATGGATCTGGTACTGCTGCCCGGCGGATATGCCCCCGCCCAATACAAAGCACTCACCGAAAAAGGCGCAAGAGAAATCCGCAAATTTGTTGAAAACGGCGGTGCCTACGTTGGAACATGTGCGGGACTTGCCTCTGTTCTGAACGATAACAACCGTCTGAAACTGCTGCCGTTCCACCGCGTGAAAAATACTGGCGGCAAATACGGTACGCTCGCAGTGGATATCAATGAAAAAGGCGCAAAACTTCTTAATGTCAAACCGGGAAGAGTCCTCGTCCGTTACGCAGGCGGTCCAATTCCGACTCCCGGCGCAAAAGCGCATAAAATCAGCACCGGAGAAATCCTTGCCGTTTACAAAAATACGGTCAGTTATTTCAACAAACCCCACGGAAACTTTTTTAATGAACCTGCCGCCATTTACGGCGTTTTCGGGAAAGGAAAAGTCATTGCAACCGGATTTCACCCGGAATATTGGGACGCGACCTTTCCGATTGCAATGGGGTGTATTTATGCCGTTACCGGCGTCAAAACTTTTCCGGTCATGCCGAAAAAGGCAATTCATCCGCTGCGTGTCGGTTATTATACCGGCGGCAGAAATTCCATTGACCACATTGAAGCAATGTTCCGCCTCAACAGCCATCCGCAAATCGACATAAAATTGATCGGCGGGCAGGAAATCCGTGAAGGTGATCTCCGCCATCTGGATATGCTGGTTTTACCTGCCGCCAATGCCGCTGTGTATAAAAATCTGAAAAAAGATGATTTTATCCGTCAGGAATTTTTGAATTTCATGGCGCGCGGCGGAAAACTTTTCATTGCCGGAAACGCCTTCGCCGCTCTGCCGGAAAATACATCCGCAATTCCTGTTGAAAACAATCAGGCGTTGACCCCGGAATTACTGCTGAAACACTGATTTCAAGCGTAAAAAAACGGCACAGTTTTGAAAAACTGCGCCGTTTTTTGCTATATGATTTATCAGAATTTTTCCAATTCATCGGCAAAAGGAGAAAGAACTCTTTCAAGCACGCCCTGCGTATAAGAAATACACATGCCGTAATTGGTTATCGGAACGCCGGCACCGGCAGCTGCCTGCAGACGCGAAAGTATCTCACGGCGGTTGAGCATACAGCCGCCGCAATGGACAATCAGTTTGTACTCAGAAAGATTTTCAGGATAATCCCTGCCCGCGGCAAATGAAATATCCAGATCAGCTCCGGTACACGCTTTCAAAAGACGGGGGATTTTCACTCTGCCGATATCGTCGTCCATTGCATGATGAGAACATGCTTCTGCAATGAGAACTTTATCGTGATCTTTCAATCCGCCGATTGCCCGCGTACCGGCCGCCAGAAGAGGCATGTCTCCTTTAAGACGTGAAAACAAAATGGAAAATGTGGTACAGGGTATTTCTGCCGGCGTGTTTTTCACCATCTGATGAACCACCTGAGAATCACAGACAACCAAATCCGGCTTTCTGTTCAAAAGGGTCAACGCCTGAGGATATTCATCCGTTTTGACCGTCAGCACCATCGCATCTCGGTCAAGCGCATCGCGGATTGTCTGAACCTGGGGCATAATCAGCCGCCCCTTGGGGGCTTCTATATCAATCGGAACAATCAAAACAACAAATCCGTGCGGCGGAAGCAAATTTCCCAAGAGCGGCGGAGGAACAACAAAGTCATCCGGCAGCACCTGAATCAATGCCTGTTTCAAAAGGGAGAGATATTTGTCTCTTCCGGATAAATCTTTTCCTGAAACAGAAATAACTTCAGCAGCCCCTGCCTCTTTCAATGATTTGACAAACGCTTCATCCGGCTCGGCGATATCACATTTTGTCACCGCGGCAATGACGGGAATACCACGCTTTTTTGCTTCGGCAAAAATGTTTTTTTCTGCAGCGTCACAGACTCCGGCCTCACAGAGAACAAGAGCAACATCTGCGCGGTCAAAGACTTTCAGACTGCGTTTAATGCGTTCTTCGCCAAGAGTCGTTGTATCCTCGAAACCGGCGGTATCAATAAAAACCACAGGTCCGATGGGAAGCAGCTCCATGTTTTTTTCAACGGCATCAGTCGTTGTTCC
>JAZQYS010000475.1:0-7697 GCA_045633645.1 Victivallaceae bacterium
ACCGTCATGGACCCCTGCTGCGGCAGCGGTGGTTAGCTGGTTGTAGCTCTTCACTTCATCACCCAAAACTTTTCTCTTGATCGGGATGCCAAAGAGTTTCTCAAAAAAGAGGCTTTCCACGGCGGTGAATTGGTGCGAACCACCTACAAACTTGCTTTGATGAATCTTTATCTGCACAACATCGGAGATATTTATGGAGAAGTCCCCATCACCCGGGGCGATGCTCTGATTGCCGATCCAGGCAGCCGTTATGACTATGTTTTGACCAACCCGCCATTCGGTACAAAATCTTCCATCTCTTTCACCAACGAGGAAGGCGAAGAGGAGGACGAAGAACTGGTTTACAATCGTCAGGACTTCTGGGTTTCCGGATGTTCCAATAAACAGCTCAACTTCATTCAGCACATCAACACCATTTTGAAAGCCACCGGCAAAGCTGCCGTAGTTGTTCCCGATAATGTCTTGTTTGAAGGCGGTGCCGGTGAAACCATCCGTAAGAAATTATTGCAAACCTGCGATCTGCACACTATTCTGCGGCTGCCCACCGGAATCTTTTACAAGCCCGGTGTTAAAGCAAATGTTTTCTTTTACGACAAACGTCCTGCAAGCCCCGATTGCCAAACCAAAGAGGTGTGGATCTATGATTTGCGGACAAACAAGCACTTTACCCTGAAAAAATCTCCGATGACCTTTGAAGATCTGCAGGAGTTCATCGAGTGCTACAATCCGCAGAACCGCCACGACCGCAAAGAGACCTGGAGCGAAAGTAATCCCGATGGACGCTTCCGTCGTTTCACCATTGATGAAATCCTTGCCCGCGACAAAACCAGTCTGGACATTTTCTGGATCAAAGACCGTTCTCTGGCAGATTTAGACAACCTCCCCAGCCCGGATGAACTTGCCACTGACATCATGGAGAGTCTCCAAAGCGCTTTAGAAAGTTTCCGGCAGCTAACAGCAAAACTGGGAAAGTAAACAAGAACCACAATATCTTGTGTATATTTACGCGACCGCCCACTATATCTTGTAAAAATCTGCATTTTTTACAAGTATGGGTGGAAATATCTTGTTTTTAGTGTTATATTACTTTCAAAAGGAAAAGGCGAGTGATTTTCACTGTTGGAAGATGAAAAACTCGCCCTTAAGTTAACCATCCGACCCGAGATTTGTATTTCCCCGGCCAGATAATTAACGATGTGGTTATCATTAATATATCATGCCTGTCTAAAAAATGCAAACCTCGGTTCGGAATCACTTTCTGAAAGGAGGTTGCTATGGCTACGGTAAACAAAGATGCCAAAACAGGTCGCTTTGTGTCCAATGCCGACGTTAAACGACGTCCGGCTACGACATACAAACAGACCGTCAAAAAAGGTAAGTAAGTTTCTTACCACCTTCCCTCGCAGTTGCGAGGGAAGGTTTCTATTGCTGAAATAAACAAGAAAGGATGTTGACCTATATGGCATCTAAAAAAACTATTATTGCATTGATGTATGATTTTGACAAAACGTTGTGTACAAAGGACATGCAGGAATATACATTTATTCCGAATCTAAAAATGAAAGCAGAAACATTTTGGGCTAAGTCGAAAGAACGAGCTAAAAAAGAACAAATGGATTCTGTCGCGGCATATATGTACACAATGTTGATAGAAGCCACTGCTGCTCAAAAATCAATTTGCCGACAGGATTTCGTCGCAGCAGGAAAAGAAGTGGAATTTTTCCCTGGAGTTGAGGATTGGTTTGCCAGAATCAATGCGTTCGGAAAAGATCAAAATGTTGTTATAGAGCACTACATAATATCCTCTGGACTTAGAGAGATTATTGAAGGTACAGCAATTTGCCGTGAATTCAAGAAAATTTATGCAAGCGAATTCCATTACAACCCCAGCGGAGCTGCTGATTGGCCTAAGTTACTTGTAAACTTCACTGAAAAAACTCAATTCCTATTCCGCATCAATAAAGGTGTTCTTGACATTTGCGAAAATAATGAGTTAAATAAATTCAAACCCGACCATGAACGCCGTATCCCTTTCTCAAATATGATTTATTTGGGAGACGGTTTTACAGATGTACCGTGCATGAAGTTAACCAGAACAAACGGTGGAAAATCGATTGCGGTTTATCCTAATCGACGTACTGAACAAGTCAAAGAACTGCTAAAAGACAACCGTGTTGATTTTATTGCTAAAGCAGATTACTCCGCCGAATCAGAGTTGGAACATATTGTGAAAGAAATTATTACAAATATCGTAACTTCTGAAAAGTTAATTAGCAGACATGCCAGACAAATCAAAGAAATCAGTAAAAACTGTCTTTCAAAAAAATAGGCATATATATTACCTCCGTGAGATAAGCTCACGATCAAATATAGCCCTGTCGGTCCTTCGGGATCGGCGGGGCTTCGTCTTTAAACTCAAAAAATCATGGAGGTAAAAATGAGAGTTGAAAAGAAAGTGTTGAATGATGCCCTGCGTATTCTGGGCAAGGTGGTGTGCCAGACTTCACCGGTGGAACTGTATCGTTCCATTCGTTTTATTGGCGATGAGGATGGCGCTATGGCGATGGCGACGGATGGCGTGGAGGTCGTTTCGGTGATGCTGGATGCGTTCGCTGAAAACGAATTTGACTTCTGCGTACCGTTCCGGGATCTCAAGGAACTGCTCCGAACCAACCGGAGTGAAACGCTGGAGTTGGCAGGGATTTTTATTGAGTTTCCTGCTTACGAAGAACCGACAGCAGAGGCAGAAACGGTTGAACTTGATTCAAATTTCTGTGAGTATTTGGCGCAGGCAGCTCCCATCATTAACCGTAACGAGTACCAGAAGGTATTACAGGGGATCAATCTCTCCAAATCGGGCATTACAACAACGGATGGCAAACAGCTGCTGAATATTCCCTGCACGCTTGATCTGATTGCCAACTGGATAAACCACAAAACGGTCCACGATATATTGATTCCGGGAGAACTCATCTGCCGGGAAAGTATAAAAAATATCTGAACCCTCCGCAGAAAAAATCTTCCCTCTGCTTGACAATGCTTGAGACGGGAGTTATATTGCATGAAAAAAGAAAGTTTCCACTAACCAGAGGCTGCAATGTATCAGGCAAAAATTCCAGCAGTGACTGCGGAAATTGAACGGAGAATCCGCCGGGGTATCTATGACACAAAATTGCCTCCGGTTGTTTCTTTGCAACAGGAATTTTCGGTTGCAAGGCAAACGATTACAGATTCTGTAAAACTGCTTGCTCAGCGCGGAATCGTAAAAACAGAAAGCAGACGCGGCGGCGTCAGAATCTGCCGCGAAAATCTTTGCGGCGGCACGCTTCTTATTATCTCCCGCAGCGATTGCCGTTCCCTGCTGACAAACCTCTCTGAAGAAATCAAAGCTGACGGATTGACTCCGCGCAATATAACTCTTTCTAAATCACGTTTATTCCGTTCAGAGGTTCCGGACGATCTCCGGGGCGTCCTGTTTGTCAACAGCGCATTGACAGTTGAATGGGCGGAGTTTCTTATTCAGCGGAAAATCCCCCTCGTTTCCTGCAATCAACTCTTCTCTTCCCCCAAAGTGGATATGTTTGACTTTGATCTGGAATACGATATCAATTTTCTGGTGCAGACCCTGATCGCACGCGGATACCGCCGCATAGCACTGTTTTATTCCGGTTTTCTGGAAGGATTCAATGATTATTTCTGGCGCATTTTCCGGAAAATCAAACACCGATATGCTCTGCCGTGTGAATCCTATGACAATATTCCTGTTCAATGGAATGAAACGCCGCGCAACAAGCTGATATACACCTTTTCTCAAATGCAGCAGAAAAAACAGTATCCTGAAGCGATGATCTCTTTTTTTGATGTCCGGGATTTTCTTCAGGATGCCATTGAAAAAAGCGGCATCCAACTGCCCGGAAATTTTCAGTTTGTCATCCTCAGAGCCCATTCTCTACCGGTGACTGAACCTGTTCAGGGTATTTCAACTTTTTATATGAAATCACCGATGTCCCCTTTGTGGAACGCAGGATACAGCCGATTGAGGGAACTGATGTTTTCTCCGCAGCCTCAAGCCCCCTGCCTGCGGCTCCTGCGCAGAGAGTTATGTCTGGATAAAGAAGTTCCCGTCATACAGAACTTTATCCTACCTTGAACAATTTTTTACATCCGTTTTCCCTTGAAAAAAAAGCTGTTGTCTGTTATATTTTTCTCAAAATGATAAAACATATATAAAATATAACAGGGGGTATCATGGAAGACCAAATCAAACAGGCGGTCGAAAAACAGCTCCGGAGTTTGAACCGGGAATATTTTTCTCAAAAAAATCTGGATCCGTGGACCAGAGAGTGCAAAGACATTTATTCTCCGGGACACAAAGACGCTTTTATCGGAAACGGACTTATCGGTCTGAGGGTTCCGCCGGAGGGAGAGCCGTCGGTATATCCTGCTTTTCAGGCAGTCAAAATGGCTCCGGGCGGTACTCAGATGTACGGTCTGTGGGATGATAACGGCATGATTTCCGCTTTTAACTTTCTTGCGCTTAAACTCACACACGGAAGAATGGTTTTCCGCCGGGACAGCGGTGCGGTGTTGAATTATACTCAGAAACTTGACTGGAAAAATGCAACTGTTACAACAGAATGCGACTGGCACCACTGGGGATGTGTTTTTCACGTGGAAACAAAAATCTGGCTTTCCCGCGCAAGAAAAAATATCGGCTGCGTGGAAATGACTGTCACCAGCAACCGCGATACTGGTTTCGGTGTACTGGATATCATCAACGGCGATTTCATTCCCGATCACTCCCCGATGGAATACAAACTGGGCGCGTCTTACATTCTCCCCAAAGTGGTTTCCTCTTACTTCGGCGGACATCGTGTGGCAGCGGCAACGGCTCTCACCATTGATGGTGAAGCTTCTCCGGGAGATATCAAACAAACTCCCGGCGGCTATGAGCGTCAGTGTATCATTATGATCAAAAAAGATACGCCGTGCAAAATCATCAAATACGGAGCGATGGTCTCCGATGAAGCGGCAGATGATCCTGTCAATGCCGCTGCGACGATGGTAAGCTATGCGATTGAAAACCATGAAACAATGCGCGCTGAACATGAACAAGCCTGGGCAAAACTGTGGGAACACAGAATCGAAACCGATCATCCGGGCGTTCAGATGCTGGTCAACAACGGTTTGTATCAGCTTTACTGCAATCTGGATGAAAACGGCAAAGGCGGCGTTCCCGGTCCCTGCGGACTTTCCGGAAATGCCTGGGCAAATCATATTTTCTGGGATG
Source organism: Victivallaceae bacterium (assembly GCA_045633645.1). GTDB lineage: Bacteria > Verrucomicrobiota > Lentisphaeria > Victivallales > Victivallaceae > UBA1784. The sequence goes on from JAZQYS010000475.1 coordinate 5,291, forward strand.
CTGAAACATGGAGTTTTCCGCCGGCGGCCCTGTTGAATCCCGGCATGGCAGCCAATTACACAAAATACCGCTTTGACACCCTCCCCGGCGCCCGGCGCAACGCCGCAGCTCTGGGACTGCCCGGCGCCCTCTTCCCCTGGGAAGGCGGCAAAAGCGGCGATGAACTTGTCCCCGGTCTGATTTACTCAAAACAGCACCACATCAACGCTGATGTCGTTCTGGCTATCTGGAAATATTACCTTGTCACGGGAGATGAAAAATTCCTGAAAGAACAGGCGGCTGAACTTATTTTTGACTGTGCAGATTTCTGGGCGGCCAGAGCCGTTTACAATGCAGAAAAAGACCGTTATGAAATTCTTCAGGTCTGCTGTCCCGATGAAGGCGCAAGAATTCAAGACAACAATGCCTTCACCAATTACGGTGCAAAATTCACGCTCCAACTGGCTGAAAAAATCGCACTGAAACTGAATATCCCGGTCAAGGAGGAATGGAAAAAAGTTGCAGAAAAACTCTGGATTCCCATTGATGAAGAAAAACAAATCATCATTGAATACGAAGGATACAACGGTCAGGAGGTCAAACAGGGAGATACGATTCTTCTGATTTATCCGATGGAAATGCCTATGTCAAAAGAAATGGCAGAAAACACCTGTGCGTACTACCGGGATAAATATCCGGCTCAGAAAATCATGATGAGTTCCTCCATCCACGGTATTGTTGATGCTCAGAACAGCGATTCCGAATCCAGCTGGGAAATGTTCCTTGATCTTCTGCCGCACTTCCGCGGAGATTATCTGCTGGTTTCCGAAGCACCGTACAATGAAACGATTTCACTTCTTACCGGCATCAGCGGTATGCTCCAGCTGGTCATGATGGGATGGGGAGGTATCCGCATCCACGACGACGGCTTGAAAGCAACGCCCACCCTGCCCTCAGAAGTCAAAAACCTTAAAATTTTCGGACTCCATTACAACGGAGAAACTTACAATTTGTCTGCTGATCACAACGGTTATAAATTGGAAAAACAGAACTGATTCCATAAAAAAAGGAGTATATCATGAAACAAACCAAATTTTTCACCCTGATCGAACTTCTGGTCGTTATTGCCATCATCGCTATTTTAGCCGCAATGCTTATGCCTGCCCTGCAAAAAGCCCGCGACGCAGGCAAAATGACCAACTGCAAAAACAACAGCCGTCAGATCGCCCAAACGATTCTCCGTTACACCGATGATTACAAAGGTCATCTGCCTGCCTTCAGTCACGACGGCAGCCACCAGTGCTGGGCGGTCACTTATTTGAAATATATCGGTTATGCCGATCCCCGTCCGGAATTCAACATCAGATATACCGGCGCAGCCAAGTGGAAAAAAGAATTCAGCTGTCCCTTTTATCCGGACAGTTCCGTTGCAGGACGCAGAAAAATAAGTTGTTATCTTGCAACGTGCTACTTGATGAGTGCTGCAATTTCTCCGTCAAACAGAGCAGACGGCGGCGTTTGCTATACCAGTGCAGCCAAACCGCGGCTGATTTCAAATTACAAACAGCCCAGCCGTATCTATATGCTCCTTGAAGCAACTGCCTGGTGTTATTTCCAGCTGGCTAACGTTCAACTGAACAACTTTCTCCCCGGACATACCGATAAAATGAATATCTCTTTCCTTGACGGACACACTGAAGCCGTCGGATACGATGTCGTCTGGAGACAAACCACCGCCGGCGGTGCGGCTTCTGACAACTATTTGTATCTGCCCTGGTCTGATGGTGTCCGGTAAGAAGGTAACAGTCTTATGAAAAAATTCCTTTGCGCCTTTGCGCTTTTGTTCGGACTGAGTCTTTCTGCTGAGTTATCCATTGTTCTGCCCGATCATCCCACTGCCTCCGAAAAGATGGCGGCTCAGGAACTTGCGGAACACTTTACTGCCGCCACGGGAAAAAAGTATCCCATCGTTAAAGGCAAAGTTTCCGGAAAAGCGATCTATATCGGTACACATCCACAAGCCGTTAAAATTGCCGGAAAGAAAAAATACGGCAAAGAAGAGTGGCAGCTTACTGCCAAAGATGCCAATACCCTTGCTGTCACAGGAGGCGAACCGCGCGGCGTCATCTATGCCGCTTACGAGTTTCTCGAAAGTGATCTGGGCGTGGTTTGGATGGATGAGTGGAGTGTTCACGTTCCCAAACATAAAACAATTCAATGGGGAAAAAATCTGAAACGCTCAGGCATTCCCTCTTTCCCCTACCGCAGTGTCCACACCTACTTCGGTGCGCCTAAAGATTTGTATTTCAAACACATGGCGCGCAACAGGATGAATCATTATCACGATAAAATGGTTTATTCCGGTCCCGCTTTTGACAGAGGCGTCAATTCCGTCACAGGATATCCGAGAGCCTGCCACACTTATTTC
>JAZQYS010000476.1:0-1677 GCA_045633645.1 Victivallaceae bacterium
TCTGCTCTACTTTGCAGCCAAGTATGACAAGGTCAATCCGGTGGAAAAATTTGTCAACGATAAAGTTATTGAACGCATCGGAGAACCTTTTTACGGCAGTATCCGCAGTTATGAGAAATATTTTCAACAGCGTGAACGCGAAGAAGAACTTGTCCGCAAAGAGTTTGCAAAAGAAATTCAAAAAATTCGCAACGGGCGTGATTACACCGACCGCAGTTGGACGGCGATTTCCCGTGCGCCTTATTTGAAAGCGATCGACCTCTGGTTCAACGGTTCAGGGTGGAATGGCGGCGGCAAATTCATTGACGAAAAGACCGTATGGATCAATACGCCATTGATGTTTCGGAGCGAACATCTGCACCATATCCAAAGCCGCAAATTCAAGGAACTTGCCGAGCCGTCTGTTCCCGAATGGGTAACCGAAAACAACGGTGAGTGCCCCGGCATTTACCCATTCCGACTGCTGCGTGATAACTGGCAATATATCAATATCCCCGGCGAACAATATATTTTTGAAAAAATATTACCCCAAGGTTTGATCCTGCGCAAAGAATTCGGGTATGGGAAAAATACAGCATACGCAGAAACCCATACCGTACTGGATGCAGAAAGAAATACTCTGATTGACGGCAAATCCTGGGAATGGGCAGATTTCGACACTCGCCGCAAGCGGATCGTTTACGCAGAAAATGGGGCAATTTATGCCATCGACTTACGCCGTGCAGACCAGAAAGAGCGATTGCTCCACGACTTCAACGATATGAAATTTGAAGCATTGACTGCGCCGTATTGAAAGGGGAGTTGCAACTATGTCTCTGGAACAATTTTTTCTGCCGCCGCGTGAGTGGTGCGAAAGCAAATTAAATGAAAACCGCAGATACTTTCATTTGTTTTCTCAAAAAACAGTTGAATCGATAAACAAAATTGTGTTTGGCCGCTGTTATCATGGACACTCACCGGGGGGCAGATCGTGTGAAAGGACTCTTTGGAATATTGATAGCGCAGGAAACATATCTCCTGCCGGCTATATGTGTTTCAGGTGTTCCGGATTTTTGAAACATGACAAAGAGTATGGAGTATTGCTGCTTGGCAATCAACGGCTGGAAGCAGAACGCACCTCCGGAAATATCGTTCATATCAAATTAAATGATCAGGAAATCGGTTGTTTTGAATGGACATTCTGGTCCCGCTTTTTCTATAAAGGTTCCGGCAGATTTTACAATAACGATCACTCTGTTTCGGGAAAAATTCATCTGCCCGCATTTTTTGTTGCCAGTAATTTTCACGCTCTTGGTGGCATGAGTGACAATACTCTCTGGGGAAATGTTACAATCAATAAGAGTAGATGTCAATTCCAAATTCATCAGGCTGATTCCAATTATTACCATAAGGAAACGCCTTTTGAACAAGATACGCTGTTTTCTTTCGTACCAAAAAAAACAGTTGAACCAATTGACGATGAAATCACTCGATTGAATCTTACAGAAAAAGACCGCCTTCTCTTATTGTATCTTTTTTGCAGAAGTATCGCGTTTTATCAATACAGTATCAATAAGGTGTAAAAAAATATAAAAAATATAATGAAGAATCTCTGTAATATATGCATTACCGCATTTTCGGCGTTGCGGGCGGGAAAAGTGTTCTCTGTTGATACGATCCGCGTTATCGCTTCTTGTC
>JAZQYS010000477.1:0-5774 GCA_045633645.1 Victivallaceae bacterium
ACCCGTTTGACCTAAAGTCAAACTGGTTTGTGAATTTTGATCAGATTTTGTGATTTTCAAACACCCTGTGCGATCATCGCAGCTGCAACCTTACGGAAACCGGCGATATTGGCACCGGCAACATAGTCCCAGTCACCGGCTTCAACGCAGGCACTGTGGATGTCGCTCATGATGGTACGGAGTTTGGCATCGACTTCCGCGGCACTCCAGTAGCAGTGACCGGCGTTCTGGCTCATTTCCAGACAGCTGGTTGCAACACCGCCGGCGTTGACGGCTTTGCCCGGAGCAAAGGTGACACCCTTTTCAAGGAAGCAGGCGATGGCTTCGGGAGTGCTGCCCATGTTGGAAACTTCAGCAACGTATTTGACATTGTTGGAAACCAGAGTTGCGGCATCATTGCCGTTGAGTTCGTTCTGGATGGCGCAGGGCATGGCGATATCCACGGGAACTTCCCAGGGTTTGCGTCCGGCGACAAACTTGCTTCCGGCAAATTTTTCAGCATAGGGCGCAACGATATCTTTGCCGCTGGCACGCAGATCGAGCATGTAGGCGACCTTTTCAGGAGTCATGCCGTCTTCATCGAGAATATAGCCGTCGGGTCCGGAGATGGTGACGACTTTGGCACCCAGCTGAACAGCCTTGAGAGCTGCGCCCCAGGCGACGTTGCCGAATCCGGAAATGGCAATGCGTTTTCCGGCGATTTCTTCGTTCTTGAGAGCGAGCATGTGCTGCAGGAAGTAGATGGCGCCGAATCCGGTTGCTTCAGGACGGATCAGAGAACCGCCCCAACCGATGGTTTTGCCGGTGAGAACACCGTTGAAACGGTTGGCAAGTCTGCGGTATTCTCCGAAGAGGAAACCGATTTCACGTCCGCCCACGCCGAGGTCTCCGGCGGGAACGTCGGTGTCAGGACCGATGTGACGGAAGAGTTCGCGCATGAAAGCTTTGCAGAAGTCGGTGACTTCACGGACACTTCTGCCCTTGGGATTGAAGTCGCTGCCGCCCTTGCCGCCGCCCATGGGCAGCATGGTCAGACTGTTCTTGAAGGTCTGTTCAAATCCCAGGAATTTAAGAACAGAAAGCGTCACAGTCGGATGGAATCTCAAACCGCCCTTGTAGGGTCCGAGAGAACCGTTGAACTGGACACGGTAACCGGTATTGACATTGATTTTGCCGTTGTCATCCACCCAGGGAACCTGGAAGGTAATGATACGCTCGGGGGTGATCATACGTTCAAGGATGCAGTTTTCTTCGTACTCGGGATGGGCGTTCAAAACGTCGTCCAGAGAGGCGAAAACTTCTTCAACACTCTGGAGAAACTCCTTCTCCCACGGAGCCTTTTTCTGCTGCTCCTCAAAAACTCTTGCTGCATAATCGTGCATAATTTTTTTAACTCCTGAATTTGTTGAGTTGTCTTTATTCTGCTGAAATTCAGTCAGAATGAGTTTTTCTTGGTTTCCATACCCGCTTCTTTTCCGCAAAAACATCCCGGTTAAGCAACGGTTTTGTTGTACTTTAAAATACCCAACCGATTAAAATAGCACGACAAAATAATTTTTCAATGTGAAAAATAATCACAAAACATGATTTTTTTGCAATTTTTTTGCAATTTTCGCATTCGGAGAACAGAAAACGCCATTGGATGGCTCTTTTTTTTGGGGGCTTTTTTCGGGTTCTTTTTTTCTGAAAAAAATTCTGAAAACACTTGCAGGCGGCGTTTTTTTGTGCTATAATTAACTGTAAAGAGTGTTTTTAAGCTGTTGAAACCGGATTTTTATAAACTTTTTTCAAGGAGGCAAAAAATGTTCTGCAACAAAAAAAATGTCTGTTACTCCGCCGTTTCCGGTCATGACCGGGTAAAGCGTAACTGCTTTACCCTTATTGAACTGCTTGTTGTCATTGCCATCATCGCCATTCTTGCGGCCATGCTCATGCCTGCGTTACAGCAGTCAAGAGAACGCGCCAAAACAACCAGCTGTGTATCCAATCTCAAACAGGTCGGCTGGGTGTTCAATCAGTACAGTGATGCCTGGGATGATTATCTGCCGATCATGTGGCACGATGCTCCTTCTCAGACCTGGCGCAATTATTTGCGCCGTGCCGGGTTGAAAGAAGATGGCAACCCCAATAAAAAGGAGTTTCAGATTGCTCCGAACTCCATCTGGCGTTGTCCTTCCTATGTCATGCCCAATACCGACGCCGCTGAAAAGGCATCTCATTACGGCATGAACATCCATTCTATGACCAACAGTGTTTGGCGCAAACGGATAAATGTCAAGAATCCCAGCCGCCGCCTGTTCCTGGCGGAATCCATCCCGACAGATGGGGCAAACTACAAAGTTTGTCATTTGACGTTCAAAAAAACCTATATTATTGATGTGCGTCACGGCGGTCAGAAAACCTTTAATGCGCTTTTCTTTGACTTCCACGTTGAAAACCGCAGTGAGCAGTATGCCGGACAGGGGACCGGCACAGAGGGAACTGAAGCCCGTGCTTTCTGGGGTTCCAGCACCAACTGATTTAAAGGATTGTGTATGAAAAAATTTTTCCTTCTATCGGGGCTTTTACCCCTGCTTCTTGCAGCGGTAAATATTGATGTTGTAAAAAACGGCAAGCCCTGCGCCGTTATCGTTATTGACCAAAAAGCGCCCCGCATGGTACAGTATGCCGCAAAAGAATTGCAGAATTACATCAAAAAGAGCGGCGGAGCGGCTCTGCAGATTGTTCATGCGCCTGTCAAGGGGAAAACTTCCGTTTTTGTCGGCGAAAGTGCCGGAACAAAAAAACTTGGAATCAACGTCAAAACACTTTCAGCCGACGGCTTTATTGTCAAAGCGGTCAAGGGGGGAATCGTCCTCTGCGGACGCGATTATGCCGGAAAACAGATGGCAGGTATCAGTCACCCATTCCGCCTGAAACAAAGCTACAATTCAAAACTCGGTATCAACCGTTACGGGGAAACCGGAACGCTTTATGCCGTTTATTCTTTCCTTGAAAAGTTCTGCGGTATCCGCTGGTTCATGCCCGGAGAACTCGGTGAAGTCGTCCCCGTCAACAAAAGTATTGCAATTCCGGAAAAAACCTTTTACAGCAAGGCGCCCGATTTTCAATACCGTTTCTTATGGAACTGCGATTTTCCCTCCCACCCCGAGGGAACGATCTGGTATCGCCGTGCGGGATTCGGTGCCGCGTATCCTGTCAACATTCAGCACTCCTTCAAACGTCTGAGAAAATACCGCGACACCAACCCGGAATATCTGGCTCTCTATCAGGGAAAACGCGATTACGATATCTCCTGTCAGGGCGACGGAAACCTCTGTCTTTCCACCCCCGGACTTTTCAAGGCTTTTGTCAAAGAGGCACGGGACTTTTTTGATGCCGACCCCTCTCAGAAGATGTTTCCCGTTATGCCCAATGACTCCTTTGATCACATCTGCGAATGTGCCGATTGTCAAAAGCAGATTGACCACTCCAGCGAACGCGGACGTTTTTCCAACTACGTCTGGAGTTTCGTCAACAGAGTTGCCGCAGAAGTCAAAAAGACCCATCCTGATAAAATCATCAGCTGCTGTGCCTACGGACGCTATTATCTGGTGCCGGACAAAATCAAAAAACTTGAAGATAATGTCGCTGTCATGATCTGTCGCAAAACCATGTTTTACGGTACAAAATCCCTGTGGAAAAGTGATGATGATGTCATTGCCTCATGGCGCAAAATCATGGCACCCGGCAGGCTTTATTTCTGGGAATACTTCAATCTGGCTGAAACTATGCCCTTTTATCGCAACGTTCCCGTTCCCATCACCCGCATTTTTGCAACGGAATGCAAGAAACTCAACGGTATCTGCGGCGGTATGTTCATCGAATCCCCGCATTTCAACCGCGAGAAGAAAATCCAGACGCCCGGTCTCTATCACCTCAACTGGTACATGGCGGCGCGCATGATGTGGGATGCCGACGCTGATATCGAAGCACTCTTAAAAGATTACTACACCAAATTCTACGGTCCTGCCGCCAAAGATATGCAGAACTTCTGGGAACGCTGTGAAAGAATCTGGACGACCGACACCCCTGACCGTCACAACGATCTTTACCGCAAACTCTACAATTTGAGTAACGTAACTGAAATCAACAGTTATCTTGACTCCGCCCGCAAAAAGACAAAGAAAAACAGCGTTTACCGCAAGCGTATTGATATGATCCGCGCCGAAATCGCTCCTTTGCTGAACCGCGTCAAAAACAATCTGGTCACCGGCAAACCTGACGGAAAGTGTTTCAAAGTTGCCCAAGCCCCCGTCCTTGACGGCGTTATTTCAAAAGGTGAATGCTGGAACTTGCTGCCCGTCCACAAGTTTGTCTCCTCTGCCGGAGAACAGATTGCCGACGGCACCGATGCCCGCTTTGCCTATGATGACAAAAACATCTACTGTTATTTTCATTTTGCCGCAAGTCAGGCGGACCGTTTCGGTTTCAAAGCCGCCTACAAAGGACTTGATGTCCCCACCAAGCCCTATATCTGGGAGGATGACTCCGTTGAAATGTTCTTCAACTTCACCCCTGCCGACAACAAAAAAATGTATCAGATCATCATCAATGCCGGAGGCGGTATCTTTGACCTGCACTGCAAAGGACAGGGCATGTCCTGGAACAGCAACGTGAAGTTTGCCATCAAAAAACATCAGTTCGCCTGGTCTGTTGAAATGGCAATCCCCCTTGAACGTTTCGGACTTGCCGGTAAAGATCTTGACAACCGCAAAATTACCGCCAATTTTGTCCGCAACCACATTGACGGCAACGTTCTGCGCCGCAGCAACTGGTCTCCCACCCTCAACGGACACAACAACAATCCCGCCGCTTTCGCCCCCTTCACCTTTTCGACCGGAGGCAGTTTTGAATCTCTTCCCGCCGACTTCCGCAAAGCTTATTCCGCCTTTGACAAAGCCAAAGCCGGTGACTGCGATTCTTACAAAAAAGCCGCTGAATTGTTTGCCGCATGTGCAAAAAAGTATGCAAAAAATGCTTTGTTATACAAGCAATCTTTATATACGCAGGCTCTGTGCGCTTTCTTTGACGGCAACATTGATTCGGCTTTTGCCCTCAGCAAAAAACTTCTCCCCCTCTGCAAGCAGGACTCCTTTGCTTTGCAAATGACCAAAGTTTCTCCGGATAAAACCGGTAAAGTCAAAGTTCCTGCGGCTTATGCGTCTCTTGTTTCCCGTCTCAGAGGATTTTACAAGGCTCATCAGACGGCTTTTAAATATGCTGAAAAACTTCAGGGAAAATTTGTCATTCCCGTCAAAGATTTCCCCGCCGTCAAGCCCTGGGATTTTACTGCTCTTTCTCTTGCTGCCTGTGCGAAAGTCTGCGCTGTTGATTTTGATCTGATTGCCGCCAAAGCCGCCCAGGCTCAATGTGCCGCCAACTTGAAAAATGTCGGTGCGCTCATGTTCCTCTACGCTCAGAACAACGGCGGAAATTTTCCCGCCCCCTACGCCCGCAAGCCCGTCAAAGCCATTTGGACCACTCAGCTTGATAAACTTGCCGGTATCCGCAGAAAAAAGAATGTCTCCCTCTGTCCCCTTGTCGTTAAAGGTTACGGCTGCGGTATGAACAATCTTTTTATGGGAAGCAAAAAAATTCCGTCCAAAGCAAAAATTCTTCTTGCCGCTGACTCTGTTCACTATTCCCCCGGCAATTATCCCCACAAACCCGATTTTTCCGGAGCCGCTTACAAAATCGGCGAACCCATGGAACACGCCGGCACCGGCACCGTT